>NZ_JBSGIV010000149.1:0-1123 GCF_053605225.1 Micromonospora sp. NPDC003944 | reverse complement strand
CGAGTCGCGGGTGAACAGCAGGTTCGGCAACGGGTCGATGACGAAGTCGTGCCGGTCCATCAGCGTGTAGACGAGTCCGCCCGGTCGCTATGATCAACCCGGGCTGGGCGGGTGGGTCAGGACGTGGGGGGTGGGCAGCGGTCGGGGAGTGTGACCTGGCCGGGGCGATGGTCGAAGGTGTCCATGGTGAACCACTCGTCCAGCTCCGGGTCGAAGAGGTTCTGCAGACCGAACTGGAGCACCTGCCACCACCGGGTCGGGTCGTGCCTGTCGACGTAGATGTCACCGAGCGCCAGCGGGAACCGGAAGAACTCGCCCGGCACCGTGGAACCGCCGACGACGCCAACGCGCCAGTGGTCGACGTGCCGGTCCTTCTCCCCCTGCAGGATCTCCGGCCCCACGAAACGCGCGGTCTTCAGCTTGTCGTTGAAGATCTGCCGGTTGAAGAACCCCGGGACCTTGCTGCACGCGCGCGGCGGGAACAGCGGGATGTTCGGCCACTTGTAGGTGAGCGTGTAGAGCGTGTTCTCGTAGATCAGGTTGGTGAACCAGATCGGGTGGTCCGGGCCGCCCGCGATCATCTGACTGTTGCCGTCGCGGCCCTGCCAGGCGAACGGCACGTCGATGCCGAGGTCGCGCACGACGTACCGGCCGGTGCCCTGGAAGTCCGGCGGCAACTGCGGCGGGCGCGGCTCGGTCGGCACGCGGGTGCCGTCGCCGTCGGCCTGGGCCGCGCGGGGCAGCGGGGCCGCCGCCGGGCCGGGCGCGACCACCCCGAGCGCGAACAAGGCCCCGGCTACCGCCGCAACCACAACCCGAGGTGTACGCCTCGAAGCCATCGACCCTCCGCCGGTGTCGAAAGTGGCCGACGCCCTGCCCGCGCCCACCTCCGGCGAAGCGTAGGAGCAGGGCAAACACGAGAACGGGCGGAACGGGTGGCCTCCACCGGACGGGTGACGCCTTGGTCAACTCGTGTTTCAGGAAGGCGCGGTGTCGGGGCGCTCGGAACCCCCGGCTTCCAGGAACCCGAGTGGATCACCGGACAACGCGCCCCGACGCCGAGTTGTTGCAGCAACTGGAACAACTCGTTGCAGCTCCACACCTCGACGATCCGGCCCGCCGC
>NZ_JBSGIV010000148.1:0-1155 GCF_053605225.1 Micromonospora sp. NPDC003944 | reverse complement strand
GTCGGACACGCCTGCGCACACGCCGGCGTCATCCCCGCACCCAACCGGTCGTAACACAACGTGCACTTCCACGCCCGACCATCACCCTTACGCTGATCGATCACCCCGTACGGACACGCAGAAATGCAGTACCCACACCCATTACAGATGTCCTCCTGCACCACCACCGACCCGAACTCCGTCCGGAACAACGAACCCGTCGGACACACATCCAGACACGCCGCATGCGTGCAGTGCTTACAAACATCCGACATCATCAACCACCGAAAATCAGTACGACCCTCCACACCCGAACCCCGCCCCGGCGGCTGCGCCCCCGGCATCCCCAGGAACTCCGGGCCCGCGTCGACCGGCCGATCCGGGGCGGCATCGACCGGGGCGCCGAGGACGTCCGAGGGCGCGGCACGATGCCCGGCCGGGCGCGGCTGCTCGACGAACGCCACGTGGCGCCACGAGTTCGCGGTCAACGCGCCGGTGTTGTCGTACGACATACCGAGCAGGTCCAACCCGCTCTCCGGCACACCGTTCCACTCCTTGCAGGCAACCTCACAGGCCTTACAACCGATACAGACACTGGTGTCGGTGAAGAACCCCATCCGCGGCGGCGCGTTCTCGTAACCGGCGTCGGGCGCCGGGTCCAGCGGACCGTACAGGCTGTTCGGGTCAGGAAGCACCCTGCTCCTTCCCCTCGTTGTTCGTGGTCACGGCCGGGGCGTTCTGGCCCGGGGCGATCCCGGCGCGCCGCTGGTAGTCGGCCACCAGATCGAGCAACGCCGAACCGGTCGGACGGCGTCCGGGTCGGATGTCGCAGGTGCCGACCTTGCTCTCCTGGATCAGCACGTTCGGGTCCAGGCTGATGCCGAAGAGGTCGTTCGCCGAGTCGCCGGTGACCAGACCCTCGAACCCGAAGTGGTACGGCAACCACACCTGGTGGATGACCCGACCGTCCACCCGCAGCGGGGTGAGCCGGTCGGTGACCAACACCTTCGCCTCGATCACCGCGCGGCCGCTGACCAGGTGCGCCCAGCCCAGATGTGTCAGCCCTGCCTCGTCGGCCAGGTCCGGCGACACCTCGACGAACATCTCCGGTTGCAACTCGGCGAGCGGTGACACGGTCCGGCTCATCCCCCCGGCGGTGTGGTGCTCGGTGAGTCG
>NZ_JBSGIV010000147.1:0-1189 GCF_053605225.1 Micromonospora sp. NPDC003944 | reverse complement strand
GGCGGTTTCAAGCGGCTGTTGCAACGAGGTGTTTGTGGAGTACCTCGGCTGGATTCTGCCAGTCGAGGGTTTGGCGTGGTCGTCCGTTGAGTTCGCGGGCGACGGCGTCGAGGTCGTCTTGGGTCCAGGTGCGGAAGTCGGTGCTGGAGCGGGGGAAGTACTGCCGCAGGAGACCGTTGGTGTTCTCGTTGCTGCCGCGCTGCCAGGGGCTGTGGGGGTCGCAGAAGTAGACCTTGCAGTCAGTGGCCAGAGTGAAGACGGGGTGCTGGATCATTTCGATGCCCTGGTCCCAGGTCAGGGTCTTGCGCAGTTCGGCTGGCAGGCGGCGCATGAGGCCGGTGAGGGTGTCGATGACCTGTTCACTGACCCGCGATTCGGGCAGGGCACCGAGCATCACGTACCGGGTGGTCCGCTCGACCAGGGTGATGATCGCGCTGGAGCCTCGGGCGCCGATGACCAGGTCACCTTCCCAGTGCCCCGGCACGGCCCGGTCTTCGACCTCGGCCGGGCGAGTCGAGATGTGAAAGTCACGCACCCACGGCCGGCGTCCCCGCCCCGCGCTGGCCTGACGCGACTGCGGCCGCCGTAACGCCCGACCAGAACGCAACGCGACCTGCCGGGTCAACTCCTGACGCATCGCACCCCGGGCCTGGAAGTAGATCGCCTGGTAGATCGTCTCGTGTGACACCCACATCTCCGGCCTGTCGGGGAACTCACGCCGCAGCGACCGGGCGATCTGCCACGGCGAGTGCCGCTGACTCAAACGATCCTTGACCGTCTGCCACAACGGCGGCCACGCCCGCCCCCAACCCGGACGCAACTTGCCCTCACGAGGACGCCGCGCCCGCGCATCCGCCTTGGTCTGAGCGTTGCGGTGACAGTACTTCCACCGATACACACCACCCCACCCCTTCGGATAACCCACCCCCGCCACATACCCCGGAGCCACACCATGCGGATGCCGCTGACCCGACGGCACCCGACCCCCCGTCCCGCAGTGATTACGCGACAACTCCCGCCACACCGTCGACCGATCCCGCCCCACCGCCAGCGCGATCTGCGGGCAGCTCAACCCCTGACCGAACAACACCTCAATCTGCGCCCGCTCCGCGGACGACAACCTCTGCCCCGGCATGACCCCTCATCCTCACGAGAATCCACCCCGTTGCAACAACCACTTGAGCCCAAG
>NZ_JBSGIV010000146.1:0-1353 GCF_053605225.1 Micromonospora sp. NPDC003944 | reverse complement strand
GGAAGATCATGGATTCGAGGCAGGCCCGCAGCGCGGCCGGATCCGTGATCGTGGGCATCGGCGGCGACGAGTGGTCGACCCGCGGGGCGCGGGGCGCGGGGCGCGGGGCGCGGGGCGGTGCGGTTGGGCGGTTGGGCGGTTGGACAAGAAAGCCGGCCGGAGGCACCCTCGGGGTGCCTCCGGCCGGCTATGTCGGTTTGCGGATCTAGTTCGCCATCAGATCGGCGCCACGCCAGCTGAAATCGGGCTCCGTTGCGAACCGCTCGGTGATCTTCACGAGATCCTCCGCGTACTTGTTCGCGTGGTGCCCGCAGAACACCAGCTCGCTCCCACCCGCCAGAGTGATCCGGAGCTTCCCGGCAGCATTGCAGCGGTCGCACCGTTCATCGGCGGCTGGGGGTGCCACCGTCTCGGGCGGCGGCGTGAGGGTCGGGGTCATCGCCTTCCTCCTCTGGTCGTCACCGATGAACAATCTCTTCGGTCGTTGCTCACCTATCGTGCAACACCCTTACTAGGCACTGCCTTCCCTGTGTGCCCGCGGGGGACCGAGGTCACACCTGGAAGGGATAGTGTGCCGTGCACCCAGGGTGCCACGTCAACGATCACATTCGTGCATCCGGACGATCACCATCTGGTGTTGCACGCCAGGTGGTCAAAACGACACGTTCGGTTGACGAAACCGGCTCAGTCCAGGTAATCCCGGAGGACCTGCGACCGGGACGGGTGACGCAGCTTGGACATCGTCTTGGACTCGATCTGCCGGATCCGCTCGCGGGTCACCCCGTAGACCTGGCCGATCTCGTCGAGCGTCCGAGGTTGGCCGTCGGTCAGGCCGAAGCGCAGGCGTACCACACCCGCCTCACGCTCGGAGAGCGTCTGTAGCACCTGCTGGAGCTGGTCCTGCAGGAGCGAGAACGAGACCGCGTCGACCGCGACGACGGCCTCGGAGTCCTCGATGAAGTCACCGAGTTGGCTGTCGCCCTCGTCGCCGATGGTCTGGTCCAGTGAGATGGGCTCCCGAGCGTACTGCTGGATCTCCAGCACCTTCTCGGGTGTGATGTCCATCTCCTTGGCCAGCTCCTCCGGGGTGGGCTCGCGGCCCAGATCCTGGAGCAGCTCACGCTGTATGCGGCCGAGCTTGTTGATGACCTCGACCATGTGCACCGGGATGCGGATGGTGCGGGCCTGGTCGGCCATGGCGCGGGTGATGGCCTGTCGGATCCACCAGGTGGCGTACGTGGAGAACTTGTAGCCCTTGGTGTAGTCGAACTTCTCCACGGCCCGGATCAGGCCGAGGTTGCCCTCCTGGATCAGGTCGAGGAACGCCATGCCACGGCCGGTGTAGCGCTTGGC
>NZ_JBSGIV010000145.1:0-1365 GCF_053605225.1 Micromonospora sp. NPDC003944 | reverse complement strand
CGACGCTTCTATAGGTGGGCCGGTTCCGGGAGGTTGGCATCGGTAGGGTTCGACGTCGGTGATCGACGAGTGACTCATGCAAGATCTGGCCGCCATCAGAGGGTGTGCCGTGGAGTGCGACTTGTCCTCGTGGATTACCGGCGTCGGCCCGGCCCACCTTGCTGGCCTGATCAGAAGCCTGTCCGCGACTGGTGTCGCGTGACTCATCACAGATATGCCGCCGGGTGATCGTCTCCCGGGCCGACGCCGTCCGAACGTCGCCCCGTGCAAGGGAGAACCGTCCGTGCCCTCCATCCTGGCAGATCGCCTGGCCGACCGTGTCGACGCGGTCATCGGTGTGGATACCCATACCGATACGCACACCGCCGTGGTCAGCACCCCGGTCGGGACCGTGTTGGCCGAGATCACCGTGCCGGCCACCGCCGACGGTGCCGCTGATCTGCTGGCCTGGGCCGGGCGGCAGACGACCGTGCTGGGAACGGGCCGGCGGGCCTGGGCCCTGGACGGTGCCCGGTGTCACGGTGTCGGCCTGCTGCGGGTCCTGCGTGCCGCGGGTGAAGATGTCCTGGAAGCACCCAAACCCGCTACCGGCCGCCGTCGGCGAGGCGGCAAGTCAGACGCGCTGGACGCCGTGCACGCCGCTCGTGCCGTGCTGGCCGCCGACCACATCGCCGTCCCCCGCACCGACGGCGACCGGGAAGCTCTGCGCCTGCTGCACGTCTGCCGTCGCCACTACAGCGACACCCGCACCGCCACCATCAACCTGTTCAAATCGGTGATCCTCACCGCCGACGACGACCTCCGCACCCAACTGCGTGGCCTGAGCACCCTGCGGCAGGTCCAGCACGCCACCACCCTCACCAACGGCAACGGTGGCGACCACCTACGCCGCACTCAACTGGCAGCCCTCGCCGAGCAGATCCTGACCCTCGACCAACTCCTGAAAGCCAACCTCACCGAGATCCGCACCCTGGTCGACAAACTCTGCCCGACCCTGCTCGACCAACCCGGCATCGGCCCCGTCACCGCCGCGATCACCCTGACCGCCTGGTCACACCCCGGCCGGTTCCGCAGCGAAGCCGCATTCGCCTCACTCGCCGGCGTCAGCCCCGTCCCCGCCAGCTCCGGGCGCACCGTCCGCCACCGCCTCAACCGAGGCGGCGACCGCACCCTCAACTCCGCCCTGCACACCATCGCCAAAGCCCGACAACGGTGCCACCAACCCACCAAGGACTACGTCAACCGCCGCACCACCGAAGGCCGCACCCCAGCCGAGATCACCCGCAGCCTCAAACGCTACATAGCCCGCCAAATCTGGCGCATCCTCGAAGCCACCGCTTGACAGCAACCTTCACAGATCTTGCA
>NZ_JBSGIV010000144.1:0-1454 GCF_053605225.1 Micromonospora sp. NPDC003944 | reverse complement strand
CGGTCAGACCACTGCGGACCCGACGAAGCGTGCCGGCATCTACGCCGACCTGCAACAAAAGGTCGTCGCCGAGCAGGCCCTGCTGCTGCCGCTGTCCCTCGAAGTCCCGCTTCTCCTTGCACTTCACGCAGTAACCGTTGTAGGTCGTCTGGGCCTGGTCGGCCACGGTGCCCTCCTCGTCTCGTCCGCCGGTCAATGCCGTCCCGGCGGGGTGCCCGGCGGCGGGCCACACGGGGCGCCGGCGCTGGGTCTCACTCCGCGGCCACCTTCGTGACCGCTGGTCCGCGGACCCTACCCAGGTCTGGGCAGTTCCATGTCAGCTGTGCATCGACACTGTGAGCAAGTCGACGTCGAGAGTGTGCATGGCGAAATAGGTCGGATAAGTCAGTTTGGCGGGGACACGCCGACCAAACCCTGACAGCCACCCGTGCGAGTGCCCCCGCAGCGGCATCCGGGACGGTGATCACCTACGGTGGGGAGGTGCCGTGCGCCAGCGCCATCGGCGTTCACGAAGGGTGACGAGGTGGCGCGATGGCGCTGTGGTCAAGAAATTTTCGGGACGCCTGGCGACCAATCACCATTTTCTGGGCGCGTGTCGTGCGGTTGACTCTTGCGGACCCCTGGTCAGTGGGCATTAGCTTTCCTTCGTGACACGTAGTCGAGGCTGCGCGGCCCAGTGATGGCGGGGGCGCGCAAGCCTGTCGTCGAGGTGCGGCGCAGCCAGCGTCGACGACGCACGGTGTCCGCGTACCGTGACGGTGAGCGAGTTGTCGTCCTCATCCCCGACCAGTTCTCCCGCGCCGAGGAGAGCGAATGGGTCGACCGGATGCTCGCCCGACTCGCCGCCCGAGAGGGGCGCCTCGCCCGCTCCGACACCGAACTGCTGGCCCGCGCCAACCGGCTCATCGAGCTCTACCTCCCCGGGTACGCCACGAAGGCGGTGCCGGCCAGTGTCCGATGGGTCACCAACCAGAACGGCCGGTGGGGCTCCTGCACGCCGGCAGACCGCAGCATCCGAATCTCGCACCGCGTCCAGGAGATGCCCGAATGGGTGATCGACTACGTGTTGCTCCACGAGTTGGCGCACCTCATCGTGCCCAGCCACAACGCCAGGTTCTGGGCGCTCGTCGGCCGCTACCCCAAGGCAGAACGCGCCCGTGGCTACCTCGAAGGGGTCGCCGCCGCCTCCTGCGCACCCCTCCCCACCTGATCCGTACCCTTCCGCACCCCGTCAGCGTCGGGTCGGGCGCTGGCTGAGGTGCGCTCGGCCCAGGTCCGCGTGTTCCAGGGTGCCGGGCGTTCCCTGCGGTGCGATCGCCTAGATCCACTCGCGTTCCTGAACAACGCGCCAACAACGACCCTTGGGCTCAAGTGGTTGTTGCAACGGGGTGGATTCTCGTGAGGATGAGGGGTCATGCCGGGGCAGAGGTTGTCGTCCGCGGAGCGGGCGCAGA
>NZ_JBSGIV010000143.1:0-1701 GCF_053605225.1 Micromonospora sp. NPDC003944 | reverse complement strand
TCCCACGATGCAGCGGGCCTGGTTCAAAGACGCACTGGCGGCCGACACCGCCGAGGCGCAGTTGCGGGCACACGTGCGCTCCGCGCTCTGCGCCCCGCGCCCCGCGCCCACGCTGTGCAACCTCGCGCTCCGCGCCCCGCAAGATCGCACTCGATCATTGATGTAGTGGCATCCGCCGCGCGCGAGGCCACTACATCGATGATCGAGCACGATCTTGGCCGGGACCCCGGCCGGGGCCGGGGCAAGGGCCAGAGTCGCGAGCCTAGGACCAGGCCGAGGGGCCGCGGGAGACCAGAAGGCCGGGGGACACCGGAACGCCGGAGGAGACCGGAACGCCGGGGGAGACCGGATGGCCGGGAACACCGGAACGCCGGAACGCCGGGGGAGACAGGCCGGAAGGCCGGGGGAGACCGGGAGGGCCGGGTGGCGGCCAGGCAGGACTGGTGCGCGGGCGGCCTGAGGGGCCGAGGTGGCCGGGTGGGCCGGCGGCATGAGGCCGGCAGGAGGGTGTACGCGAAGGAGCCGGACCTGCCGGGTCCGGCTCCTTCTACGCGTACCTCTTGGGTCAGCGGCCCCGCGACTGGCGGAAGGCGCCCGGCGGACGCATGTTCTTCGGGATCGCGCCCTTGGGCATCTGCGGTCGGGCGGTGAGCGCCTTGAGTCGCTTGTCCAGCGAGTTGACGTCCTTGCCGGAGAGGGCGCGGGGCAGGCGCAGCAGGGTGGTGCGGAGCTTGCGGATGGGCAGCTCGCCCTCGTCCTGCCCGATCACGTAGTCGTGCAGGGGAGCGGAGCCGATCACCTTGGACAGCCGCCGCTTCTCCTGACCGAGCAGCCCGCGCACCCGCTGCGGGTTGCCTTCGGCCAGCAGGATCACGCCCGGGCGGCCGATCACCAGGTGGACCATGTCCATCTGGGTGGTCGAGCTGACCGCCGGGGTCACCCGCCAGTCGCCGCGCATGTTCTCCATGATCTGCGCCGCCGCGCCGGGTTGCCCCTCGGCGGCGTTCATCATCGCCTTGTTGGAGCGGAGGTTGAGCACGATCAGCACCGCGAGCAGGATGAACAGGATGCCCAGCGGCAGCCAGATCCAGCCCCAGAGGATGACCGCGACCACGGTGAGCGCGAGCGGGATCAGCACCGCTGCGGCGACCAACGGCGCGAACCACCGGTCCTGCTTGGCGGTGAACTGGAACACCATCCCGATCTGCTTCAGCCGCTGGCCGAACGAGACCTTCTCCTGGGGCTTTGCCATGCCGCAGAGTCTAGTGGTCGCCGCCTGCCCCGTTGATCCGCGTCCGGGTGCCGCGGGGAACTGAGTACCTTACGTCGCCTGAGGCACCCGGACCGGACGGGTAAGGAGGCTGTGGGTCGGGAAGATGAGGCGCTGTGCCCATGCCCGGGTGGGGCCTTCGCGCGAAGAGTCGTCAGCAGCAGACGACGACACCACGAAGGAGCCCGACATGTTCGGCAACGACGCAGATTTCCTGCTCACCCTGCACCGTACGCACGCCGCCGAGCTGCGCGCCGACGCGGCCGCCGACCGGCTCGCCCGGTCGCTGTCCCGTCCCGTCAGCCGCGGGTGGTTGGGCCGGCGCCGGCAGGCCGCTCGCACCAGCGACGCCCGCCGGTGACCGCGCCGAGCGCGGCCGCCGCGCCGACCGCGCCGAGCGTGGCTGCCGCGCCGACCGCGCCGAGCGTGGC
>NZ_JBSGIV010000142.1:0-1893 GCF_053605225.1 Micromonospora sp. NPDC003944 | reverse complement strand
TGACCGCCGGCCGGCAGACCGGGGTGCCGGTGGTGCAGACGTACCAGAGCTGCCTCCGACGGCCGGGAGGCAGCACTTTCCCTGTAGTTGCGCGGATCTTGGGTTCCGAGCCCCGCCGCGCCGCCAAGATCGTGCTCGATCCTGGATGTTGGGCCTCGGACGCACCGGGAGGCCACTACATCTACGTTCGAGCACGATCTTGGCGGGGCGCGGCGCGGCGTGGGGCGCGGCGTGGCACGGCGCGGCGTGGCGTGGGGCCCAGCGGGGCGGCGTGGGGCGCGGGGCGGGGCGCGGCGGAGGGCGCGGGGCGGGCGGGGCGGGGGGCGGGCGCGGCGGGGGCGCAGCTCCGGTGATCATCAGGTTGGCCGGGAGTGTGGTCCACTCGGTCCCCGTTAACTCAATGATCAGCGGGGTTTGTCGTCCCCGGGGGCGGTGTGGAGCGCTGGCTCGGTGGTCTTGGGCGGGGTGCGCGACCTTCGGCGCAGGGCGCCTACGAGCACGATCAGGAGCAGGGCGGTCATCGCCAGGGCGCCGGGTGCCTTCGTGACACGAGCCAGGTTGGTCCCGTCGGGCAGGGTGAGGAAGGCCGTCGCGGCCGCAGGCAGGACGAACCATGGCGTACGGGCGGCGGTGAGCGCGAGCAGCGCCAGCGGCCAGGTGGCGTACCAGGGGTGGAAGACCGGGGACAGGGCAACGGTGGCGACCAGCGCCATCGCCGCGCCACGCAGCGCCACCCGGGACCGCGCCACCGACGGACACCCAGCCTCAGGACCCGCACCCGCAACGTCGTTCGGCCGGCGCACCGCCCGCCACGTTCGGTACCAGAGCACCACCAGCACCCCGCCGAGCAGCACCAGCGCGAGGGCCCGTACCGCCGGCACCGCCTGCGGGTCCCGGCCGACCAGCGCCCCGGCGTAGTCGACCACGAAGCCGACGGCGGTGGGTGGTGACGTCCACTGTTCCGAGTCGCCGCTGTGGGTCAGCCCGCCTACCCAGCCGAAGCCGAGGCCGGACACCGCAGAGGTGACGAGCAGCGCGGCGAGCAGCCCGCCGGCCAGCCAGGCACCGTGACGCAGCAAGGCCCGTACGGTGTGGCGGCCAGGCGTCCCGGCCAGCACGGCGAACGGCACCACCACCACGGCGGTCGCCTTCACCGTGACGGCAAGCCCGAGCAGCGCTCCGGCCAGCAGCAACGCCGCCGGCCGGCCCGGTCGACGGACCGCGATCAGCAGCCCGGACAGCAGCAGACCCAGCATCACCGCGTCGTTGTGCGCCCCGGCCACGAGGTGTACGCCGACAAGCGGCCCGGCCAGCGCCAGCCAGGCGGCCCGCCGGGTCGGCACCCCGGCGGCGCGCGCCAGACCGGGCAGGCAGAGCGCGGCCAGCAGCAGCCCCGCCACGGCGATCACGCGCAGCGCCACGATGGTGCCGGTGAGCCCGCCGCCGAGGCCGACGGCGAGGGCCGCGAGTAGGACGAACACCGGCCCGTACGGTGCCGGGGTGTCCCGCCAGATCGGCGCGACGGTGTCCAGCCACGGGCAGCCCGCCGCCGCCACGCCCACGGCGTACGGGTCGACGCCGTGCGCGTACGTCCAGCCCTGACAGGCGTACGAGTAGACGTCCCGGCTGCCCAGCGGTGGCGCGACCAGCAGCGGCAGTGCCCACAGCCCGGCGGTGACGTACGCCCAGCGGGTCGACGGCGCACCGTCGCGCAACGACCACCACGCGCCGACCAGCAGGACGGTGCCGACCAGCCAGCAGGTCAGCGTCGCAGGGCCGTCCGGGGCTCGCCAGATCGACGCCGGTGTCACGCCGAGCGGGGCGTCGGGCAGCGCCCCGCCGAGGTATCCGGCCACGGCGAGCAGGACCGCCCCGACCAGGCCGGCGTACCGG
>NZ_JBSGIV010000141.1:0-2328 GCF_053605225.1 Micromonospora sp. NPDC003944 | reverse complement strand
GCCGACCCGGCGCAGTAGCAGATCGGCGGCCGTGTTGTCGGTGACCGACATGGCGAAGTACGCGAGGTCGCGCAACGACACCTCGGGCGCGACGCCGCGTTCCTGATGTGTCGCGACTGGCATTTCGCCCAGGACCTCACCCAGACGACGCTGGCCAAGGTGTACGCCAACTGGAGGCGGGTCCGCCGGGCCGACGACCCCCACGCGTACGCCCGCAAGGTGCTGCTGCGCTGCATGATCGACCAGCAGCGGCGGCGCTCCAGCCGGGAGTTGGCGATGTCGGCGCCGCCGGACCGGGGCGAGGAACATCCGGTCGAACTGCGCATGACGTTGCTGGACGCGGTCGCCACCCTGCCGTTGCGGGACCGGGCGATCATCGTTCTGCGCTACTGGGACGACCTGAGCGTGGAGGCGACCGCCGAGGTCGTGGGCGTCTCCACGGCCGTCGTCAAGAGCCAGAGCATGCGCTCCCTCAACCGCCTGCGCGAGTTGCTCGGTGAGACCCGCTCCGAGTTGTTCGCCGAGGAATGCCATTGAACGGCCCCGTCTGCGGCCGGGGTGCGGCGGGCCCCGGTGGGGTCGGTTCGCCGCCCGGCTACCGCCGCGCCTGCCCCGAGGCGGCGGCGAACGGTGCACCACCCATCGTCGCCCGGAGGGTGACCTGCGGTGGCGAGTATCTGCGTTGGGGGAGGTCCGTGGTGTCCGTGTCGGACAGGAGGACGCGCCGAGGCGCGGTCGCTGTCGTACCGGCGGTCCTGTCGGCGGTGGTGCTGGCCGGGTGCCAGCGGTGGGAGCCCGGAGTCGGCCCCGAGGAGCGGCACACCGCCAACGCGGATCAGGGCGATCCGAGCATGTTGCTTGGCGCGGGGGAGCTGGGTTCGGACTGGCGTGAGGAGGCCCCGCGAACAGGTCTGCCGCCGTGGCCGTGGGAGCAGAGCAGCTGCCCCAGCTATCAGAGCAGCGACTACCCGGCCCAGTCGCACCGGCGCGCTGCGGTGCAGCGCTACTACCGACCCTCGGACGGCTCGACGCTGGCCCACCACGTCGTGGAGACGTACGAACCCGGGTGGGCGGAGCGGACCGTCGACGACGTCCGTCGGGTCCTGCTCACGTGCGCGAGCTATCCGGTCCACGGGTCGCAGGTCTCGTTCGACGTCGTCGACCCACAGTATGCGGGGGGAGCCGGCCTGCTCGTACGCGGACGCATCGAGCACGCCGACGTCCCGAGTACCGTCACGTACTTCGTGGTGCTGAGACGAGGCGAGACGGTCTCGACGCTCAGCCTGCCCGACCGGGGCAGCCGGGCCGCGGTGGATTCGATCGCGGCGAAGGCGGTGGCCCGCCTTGGTTGAGCGGAAAGGTCGGCAGTTGTCGCGCCGCTGGGTCGTCTCCGCGGCCGCCCTGTCTCTCGCCGGCGTCGCGACGGCCGCCTTCGGTGCCACCCGCGGGCAGGACGGTGCCGGCGTCGGTCCGTCCCAGGGCCCTTCCCCGGCCAGCCCGATCCCCACGACACCGGCCATCGACCGGATCGCCCAGGCGAGAACGCGGATCGAGGCGTACGTGCAGCGGTACGACGGCCGCCTGGCGGTCGCGGCACTGGACCGGCAGGGTACGGCTGCGGTGACGGTCGGCACCAGACGGTTCGAGACCGCGAGCATCGTCAAGGTCAACATCCTCGCGGCGCTTCTGCTGCGCCAGAAACCGCAGGGCAAGGCCCTTGGTTCCCAGACTCGGCGGTTGGCCGAGGACATGATCGTGTCCAGTGACAACGCTTCGGCGGTCGCCCTGTGGCAGAAGATCGGGGGCTTGAGTGGCCTCACCGCCGCGAACCGCGCTCTCGGCCTGCGGGAGACCAAACCCAACACGCACTGGGGACTCACCACGACCACGGCTGCCGACCAGCTTCGTCTGCTGACCGCGCTGACGTCGCCGACGGGACCGCTGACCCCGCAGGACCGTACTTTGATCATGGATCTCATGAAGAGGGTGATCCCCGAGCAACGATGGGGGATCAGCGCGGCCAGGGAGGCGGGCAACCGTTCCGTCTACGTCAAGAACGGCTGGGACACCGTCGACGTCGACAACGGTCGCTGGCTTGTCAACAGCATCGGACGGGTCGTCGAGGCCCGTCATGACTGGCTGATCGCGGTGCTGTCCGACCATCACGTGAGCCAGAAGGAGGGCATCCGCGTCGTCGAGAAGGCCGCCACGTACGTGCTCAAGGAGCTGCGCGCCGCCACCGCGGGCGACGGAGTCTGATCTCGGATCTTGTACCCATCCGTCTGCGGGTCGGCCTCGAATGCCTGATGACAGCAGCAAACGAGTACA
>NZ_JBSGIV010000140.1:0-2482 GCF_053605225.1 Micromonospora sp. NPDC003944 | reverse complement strand
GGGCGCGGGCGCAGGGCGCGGAGCGCGGGCGCAGGGCGCGGGCGCAGGGCGCGGAGCGCGGGCGCAGGGCGCGGGGCGGTTCAGCTGCGGGGGGCGTCGACGATGACCGAGTCGGCGAGTCGGTCGTGCAGGCCACGCCGGTGCTCGTCCATGATGAGCGCGGGGACGACGAGGGCCAGCAGCAGGCCACGGATCAAGCCCCGGAGCACGCCGATCCGGCCGCCGTCGTGCCAGTTCACGCAGCGGATCCTGGTGATGTACATGCCCGGCGTCTGGGTGAACAGGCCGAGGAAGATGCCGTACACCAAGACCAGTACCAGCACCGGCGCCCAGCCGTCACGGACCGGGTCGGCGAAGAAGTTGGACACCAGCAGGCAGAGCACCCAGTCGATGATCAACGCCGCGAACCGCCGACCGAGGCTTGGCGCGGTGAAGCTGGGGTCGGTGGCCGGCGCTGCCGGGAGGTGCGGATTGGTCACAGCGGTCAAGGGTATCCGCGCCGGGATGACGGCCTACCGGGTGCCGCCGCCACTGTGTGCCGATTCAGGCTAAAGGCATCAGATGTCACTACACTGGCACAGTCGGTACGGCGTTCCTGGCGGGCCGGAGGCGTGACAGGGGTGTCGCTGACGCTCCGCGAGGGACGTAACACGGCAGAAACAACGGAGACACGGCCGGGCAACCGCCCGGCCCTAGCGTCGCCAGAAGCCTAGCCACCCCGTGGACGTGCCAGGAGGATGTGTGTTCGCCAATCCCGAGGAACTGCTGCGATACCTCAAGAACGAGGACGTGAAGTTCGTCGACGTTCGTTTCTGTGACCTGCCCGGCGTGATGCAGCACTTCAACCTGCCGGTCGAGTCCGTCAACGACGACCTCTTCACCGACGGCCTCGCGTTCGACGGTTCGTCGATCCGCGGTTTCCAGGCGATCCACGAGTCGGACATGCTCCTGCTCCCGGATGTCGCCACCGCGTTCATCGACCCGTTCCGTGCGCAGAAGACTCTCGCGCTCAACTTCTTCATCCACGACCCGTTCACCCGCGAGGCCTACAGCCGCGACCCGCGTAACGTGGCGAAGAAGGCCGAGGCGTACCTGGCGGCGAGCGGCATCGCCGACACCGCCTACTTCGGCGCCGAGGCGGAGTTCTACATCTTCGACTCGATCCGCCACGAGACCTCGGCGCACCAGTCGTTCTACTACATCGACTCGATCGAGGGCGCCTGGAACACCGGCCGCGAAGAGCCGGGCGGCAACCGTGGCTACAAGACCGCGTACAAGGGCGGCTACTTCCCCGTCCCGCCGGTGGACCACTACGCCGACCTGCGTGACTCGATCGTGCGTCGCCTCGTCGACACCGGCTTCAACGTGGAGCGTTCGCACCACGAGGTGGGCACCGCCGGCCAGTCCGAGATCAACTACCGGTTCTCCACCCTGCTGCACGCCGGTGACCAGCTCCAGCTCTTCAAGTACATCGTGAAGAACGAGGCCTGGGCCAACGGCAAGACCGCGACCTTCATGCCCAAGCCGCTCTTCGGCGACAACGGCTCCGGCATGCACACCCACCAGAGCCTCTGGCTCAACGGCGAGCCGCTGTTCTACGACGAGACCGGCTACGCCGGCCTGTCCGACATGGCCCGCTGGTACATCGGCGGTCTGCTGCACCACGCGCCGTCGCTGCTGGCCTTCACCAACCCGACGATCAACTCGTACCGTCGTCTGGTGCCGGGCTTCGAGGCGCCGGTCAACCTGGTCTACTCGCAGCGCAACCGGTCCGCCTGCACCCGCATCCCGGTGACCGGCGCGAACCCGAAGGCCAAGCGCGTCGAGTTCCGCGTCCCGGACCCGTCGGCCAACGTCTACCTGGCCTTCTCCGCGATGATGATGGCCGGCCTGGACGGCATCAAGAGCAAGATCGAGCCGCCGACGCCGATCGACAAGGACCTCTACGACCTCCCGCCGGAGGAGTGGGGCGACGTCAAGCAGGTGCCGGGCTCGCTGTCGGCCGTGCTCGACTCGCTTGAGGCCGACCACGACTACCTGCTCGACGGTGGTGTCTTCACCCCCGACCTGATCTCCACCTGGGTCGACTGGAAGCGCGCCAACGAG
This sequence comes from Micromonospora sp. NPDC003944, assembly GCF_053605225.1. NCBI lineage: Bacteria > Bacillati > Actinomycetota > Actinomycetes > Micromonosporales > Micromonosporaceae > Micromonospora > Micromonospora sp. NPDC003944. Next base: position 376 of record NZ_JBSGIV010000140.1, on the reverse strand, counting down.
GTCGACCCGGTGCGCCTGCGCCCGACCCCGCACGAGTTCGCCATGTACTACGACTGCTGAGCAGTCCGCTGCACGCCGACTGCTGAGCAGTCACCGCACCACCGGCCGGGCCGGCTCCGCTCACTGCGGAGCCGGCCCGGCTCGTCTGTCCCCCGTCGGCACCCTCCCGTGGCACCGCAACCCCGCGCCTTCCTGCCCCGCCACGCTGCGCCGCGGCGCCGCCACACGCACACGCTTATGCCCATACCCATACCCACGCCCACGCCCACGCCCATGCTCCCCTCGCGCTCAGGCCCGCCCGGGCGCCGAACGCTCGTTGCCAGGCGCAACTACAGGGAAAGTGCTGCCTCCGACGGCCGGGAGGCAGCACTTTCCC
>NZ_JBSGIV010000139.1:0-2590 GCF_053605225.1 Micromonospora sp. NPDC003944 | reverse complement strand
TACAAATCAGGATTTATCTCCCACCACAACTCCATGATCGACGGGGCAGGGGGCGGGGCAGGGGGCAGGGCAGGGGGACGGGGCAGGGGGACGGGGCAGGGTGGCGGGGCAGGGGGCGGGAGGGTCAGCGGGCTCTGCCGCCGCCGAGGGACTGGGGCAGCCCGGGCTCGGAGGGCATCCGGGTGATCGGCGGCAACACCAGTGCGACCAGGGCGACGATCGCGATGACCGTGAACGGCAGCGTGTAGCTCTTGCCGCTCGCCTCGTAGAGCAGCGACGTGACAAGCGGGCCGACCACTCCCCCGATGCTCCACGCCACGATCATCGCCCCGTAGATGGCACCGCCGTTGGGGGTGCCGAAGTAGTCCGCGGCGGTGGCGGGCATCGTGCCGAAGCCTCCGCCGTAGGCGAGGTAGACAAGCGCGGCGAGGACCGCGAAGAGCGCGAGCGACGCGGCGTGCGGCAGGATGAAGAAGGCGATCGCCTGCAACAGCAGCATCCCGATGAACGCCGGCATCCGCCCGGTGCGGTCGGACAACCACGCCCACGCCACCCGTCCGGCGCCGTTGAACAGACCGAGGACGCCGACCAGGGTGGCGGCGGTCGCCGCACTCGCCCCGGTGATGACCTGGGCGGCGTCCGACGCCTGGGAGATCAGCGCGATGCCGCAGGCCACGTTGAGCGCGAGGATTCCGGTGAGCATGTACCACTGCCGGGTGCGCAGCGCCTCGCGCAGTGTGTAGACACGGGTGCCGGCGATGGCCCGGCCGGCGGTCTTCGGGGTGAACCCGGGCACCCGGTAGCCCGTCGGCGGGTTCCGGAAGAAGGACGCCCCGAGCACAATCGCGATCAGGTACGCGAGGCCCAGCGGGAAGAACACGTGCGTGGGGTCGTCGGTGCCGTTGAGTAGCCGTTTCGCCACCGGCGCGACGATCACGGCGCCGAAGCCGAACCCGGCGACCGCGATGCCGGTGATCAGTCCACGTCGGTCCGGGAACCACTTGGCGAGCATGGCGATCGGGGTGATGTAGGCGGCTCCCAGGCCGATGCCCCCGAGCACGCCGTACGTGAGCACCAGCAACCAGAGGTCGTCCTTCGACGACGTGAGCGAGGCAAGCATGTTGCCGACCGCGTAGAGCACGCCGCCGCCGAGGGCGACCGGGCGTGGTCCGCGCCGGTCCTGGATACGACCACCGACCAGGCTACCTATGAAGATCGTTCCGATCGCCACCTCGAACGGCAGCACCGCCTCCCACTTGGCCCAGCCGAACTCGTCCTGGAGCGGCTTGTTGAACACGCTCCACGCGTACACCGCGCCGAGCGCGAGTTGGACGAGCACTGCGGCGACGACGAGGCTCCATCGGCCGCGCGTCGGTGTGGATCTTCCTGGATCAGTTGCGGTGTGTGCCATGAGCTGAGTCCCCCGTCTGCTGGCTCACTGGCTGGCGCCTGCTGGTCGAGCTATGTCCCCTTGTCGGCCGGTGACCGGCCCTCCCTGCGGTCGCGCCGCTGCCGTTGCGGCACGACCGTGTACTTCGGGTTTCGCGCCGACGCCATCCCGGCCTCGAAGATGCCGAATCGGGTGGCGACTGACGACGCGACGAGTGCCGCCCCGGAGAGCACCGACATCAGCCGGCTGCGTCGGCTGAACAGCGCGGCCGCGGTGCCCACGCCGAGCAGCACGTCTCCGGCCCGGACCAGCCGACCGCTGCGACCCTGCCGGTAGGGCTCGCCGGGCAGGCCCAACCGCTCCATCCGGCGTCCGCCGAGATACTTGACGGTCGCCGCGACGACGGCGAGTCGCCGCAGCGGAGCGGTCTGGGTGGCGGGCGCCGCGATGAGGCCGACCCCGGTGGCGGCGGCGAGCGCGCTGCCACCGAAGACGAACGGCAGGAAGGGGTACGCCTCGTGCCAGGCGGGCACGGCGGTGTCGGCGAGCAGCACGCCGGTGTACGTGGCGAGTGCCGGAGCGGTGACCGCGGACGCCAGTCCGGCGACGTCACCGACCGTCGGTGCCAGCCGGCGGGCGAGACCGAGGACGCCGTGCTCGGGCAGCCATGGCGCCAGCTCGGCGACGGCGGCCACGCCGGCGGCCGGGCCGAACGCGGTGAGGATCCAGGTGCCGACCGACATCGGCGAGGTCAGCTTGACGACCCGGAGCATGTGGTGGAACCGGCCCGGTCGGCCGAGGTCGTGCACCAGCAGGTACGCGCTTGCGGTGACGCCGCCGAGGGCCGTCCACCGTCCCACCTGCCGCAACGCGGGCCGGCCGGTGAGCTGGGCACCCGCCCCGATGAGCGCTCCCCCGGCCGCGAGCCCCCCGGTGAACAGGTAGCCGGCGATGTCGCGCTTCCAGACCGGCGGTTTGAGGATCGGGCGCCCGTAGTAGGAGGTGAAGTTGACCTTCGGCACGGTGAGCTGCTCGCCGTCGCGGGTCACGGCCGCCCGCCCAGGAACGCGAACACCGTGGCGGCGGTCATCGCCAGGGCGGCGACGCCGGCGTGTTTCCACATGGCGGGTAGGTCGCGGGTGGTCACCACCGGGTCCGGCGGCAACCCGTACACCTCGGGCTCGTCCAGGAGCAGGAAGA
>NZ_JBSGIV010000138.1:0-3121 GCF_053605225.1 Micromonospora sp. NPDC003944 | reverse complement strand
CCACGACTGTGGCGGCGCCCCGGCGCGTTCCAGGTGTGGCAGGCTCGACGCATGCGGCTGGAGAACGTCTGGGTGCGGTACCACCGGCGGGGGTCGTGGGTGCTGCAGGGTGTCGACGTGCGGATCGGTCCCGGTGAGGTGGCGATCGTGCTGGGTCGCAACGGGGTGGGCAAGTCCACCCTGCTCCAGGTGGCCGCTGGGGTTCTCCGGCCGGGCCGGGGCCGGGTCACCGGCCGGCCGGCGCGGGTGGGGTGGGTGCCGGAGCGCTTCCCCGCCGACCAGCCGTTCACCGTGGCCCGCTACCTGACCGGGATGGCCCGGGTGGCGGGGCTGGGCCGGGCTGCTGCCGACGAGGCGGTGACCTCCTGGACCGACCGGCTCGGGCTGTCCGCCTTCCGCTCGGTCCGGCTGCCGGAGCTGTCCAAGGGCACCGCGCAGAAGGTGGGCCTCGCCCAGGCGATGCTGCGCCCGCCGGGCCTGCTGGTGCTCGACGAGCCGTGGGAGGGGCTGGACGCCACGACCCGCGAGTTGGTGCCCGAGTTGATCGCCGAGGTGCTCGCCGCCGACGGCTCCGTCCTGGTCAGCGACCACCGTGGCGAGACGGTCCGCCTACCGGCCGCGCGCCGCCTGTTGGTCGCCGACGGCACGCTCTGCGAGGAGACGTCGTCGACGGACGCGACGATCGCGGTGGTCGAGGTAGCGGTGCCGGCCGCGCGGGTCGCCAGCACCGTCGCCCGGTTGCGCGCCGAGGGCCATCAGGTGCTTCGGGTACGCGCCGACGCCTCCACCCCCGGACCCCAGGCCCGACCGGCCGAGCCGTTGCGGGCGGCAGGTGCCGCCCGACCCGCTGAACCGCCGCTCGACGTGGCCGGGCAGTCGGCGGCAGGGCGACCGGACGCCGCCGACGCCATTGTCGAGCCGGCGACGGGGGAGGCCCGGTGACCGCTCTGGTCCGGATGCGGCTGGCCGGTCTCCTGCGCACCGGCCGGGCGGTGGCACCGATCCTCGCCGGCCTGATCACGCTCGGCATCCTCTACGGCGGTGGCCGCGCCCAGCCGGCGGAGGCGTACGGCGTCTCCGCGGTCGTGCTCTTCCCGGTGCTCGCCTGGCAGACCAAGGTCCTGTTGGACGTCGAGCCGGACGTGCAGCGTCGGCTGGCGCAGGTGACGGTCGGGGTGGCGCGGGAGCGGTCGGCCGGGCTGCTCGCCGCCGCAGAGGCGGCGCTGGTGACGGTGGCGGTCGCGCTGCTCTTCCCGTGGCTGGTGGGCGGGGTGTCCGGCCCGGTCGATCCGGGAGACCTGTCGATTCCGGTGGGTCTCGCGCTGGGGCTGTGGGCGCACCTGCTCGTCGTACCCGCTGCGGTTGCTCTCGGGTCGCTGGCCAGCCGGGCCTCGGTGGGCGGTGCGGGGTACGGCGTCGCGGTGTTGGCCCTCGGCGGGGTCGGCGCGGTGGTGTTCGGCCTGACCGGCTCGGTGGCCCCCTGGCTGGCGCCGCCGATCATGGCCGCCGCCCGCACCACCGGGGGTGACGCCGCCGCGCTGACCCTGCTGGGGCTGACCGGGTGGGCGCTGGCCTGGAGCGCGGCGGTCGTCGGTGGCTACCTGTGGCGGCGGCGCGCTCAGGGCTGACCCGGCCGGTGACCCAGCTCACCAGGGGCGATTTGGCGCTGGTGAGCTGGGCGCGTAGTCTTCAACAGTCATCCGTGTTCTCATGGATGAGGAACCACCCAGAGACCGCTGGTCACCGTGCTTCAGCACGGTCGAAGGTCCCGCGACAACGGGCGACCCGCGTAGGGCGGCAAGCGTAACTCGGCAGTGAACGTGGTCCGCCGACCACGATGATCCGCCGGCCCTCGCCCCGTGCGCCCTGCGCCGGGGCTTTCTCGTTGTCGTGCTGCCTCCGCCCCCGTTCCGGCTTCGGCTGAGACGGGGACCAGCCTCGAGCAACGAGAGAGGAGGGACATGGCGGACAAGCCGATCCGGGCCGACAAGGCCACGGCCGTCGCTGAGCTGACCGAGAGCTTCCGCAGCTCGGGCGCCACCGTGCTGACCGAGTACCGCGGTCTGACGGTTTCCCAGCTCACCCAGCTTCGGCGCTCGCTCGGCGCCGACACCAGCTACACGGTCGCGAAGAACACGCTGGCCAAGCGTGCTGCGACGGACGCGGGCATCACCGGCCTCGACGAGCTGTTCACCGGTCCTACCGCGCTGACTTTCGTTTCGGGCGACGTCGTCGAGGCGGCGAAGGGGCTTCGCGACTTCGCGAAGGCCAACCCGAAGCTCGTCATCAAGGGCGGTGTCTTCGAGGGCAAGGCCATCACCGCGGCCGAGGTCACGAAGCTTGCCGACCTGGAGTCCCGCGAGGTGCTGCTGGCCAAGCTGGCCGGCGCGATGAAGGGCAACCTGAGCAAGGCCGCGGCCCTGTTCCAGGCCCCGCTGTCGAAGACCGCCCGTCTGGCGGCTGCACTGCAGGACAAGCGCGAGAAGGAGGGCGCCGAGGCGGCCTGAGGCCCCCACGGCGCACCAGTTCTTACTTAACAGAATCAGGAAAGGACGCCAGACATGGCGAAGCTCAGCACCGACGAGCTGCTCGACGCGTTCAAGGAGATGACGCTGATCGAGCTCTCTGAGTTCGTGAAGCAGTTCGAGACGACCTTCGAGGTCACCGCTGCCGCCCCGGTCGCGATCGCGGGCCCGGGTGGCGGTGGCGGCGGCGCTGCTGCCGAGGCCGAGCCGGAGCAGGACGAGTTCGACGTCATCCTCGAGGCTGACGGCGGCAAGAAGATCCAGGTCATCAAGGTCGTGCGTGAGCTGACCGGCCTGGGCCTCAAGGAGGCCAAGGACGCGGTCGAGTCCGCGCCGAAGGCCATCCTGGAGAAGGTCAACAAGGAGACCGCCGACAAGGCGAAGGCCAAGCTCGAGGGTGAGGGCGCCAAGGTCACCCTCAAGTGACCTGACGTTCCACACACGCGTGCCCGGCTCGTGAGCTGGGACACCATCGCGTCGCGGCGGGCGGTGATCCGACACTCGTCCCCCTGCCGGTTCGGCGATGTCGGTCCAAGCCGCTTTCCCCGGCTGTCGACGGTCATGCCGCGCGTGGGAGTGTGGCTGACAGGCGGTGG
>NZ_JBSGIV010000137.1:0-3316 GCF_053605225.1 Micromonospora sp. NPDC003944 | reverse complement strand
TGCAACTCGGCGAGCGGTGACACGGTCCGGCTCATCCCCCCGGCGGTGTGGTGCTCGGTGAGTCGGCTGACCGTGAACACGTACGGGAACACCTGGGCGTGCTCCTGCGGCGGGCTCGGGTTCACCGAGTTCACCGGGTGCGCGTACATCTTGCGGGTCGGGTTGGCCTGCTGACCGTAGAGCGGGTTACGCACCGGCGACTCCACCGGCTCGTAGTGCGTCGGCAGCGGGCCGTCCAGGACACCGCTTGGCGCGTACAGCCAGCCCTTACCGTCACCCTGCATGATGAACGGGTCGTCGCCGGCGATGCCCTCCGTCCCGGACGCCCCGGCAGGCGGCCGGTACGACGGCGGTTTGGTCTTCTCGAAGTCCGGCACGTCGTAGCCGGTCCACTCGCCCTTCCCCGCGTCCCACCACACGTAACGCTTGCGCTCGGACCACGGATTGCCGTCCGGGTCGGCGGACGCGCGGTTGTAGAGGATCCGCCGGTTCGCCGGCCACGCCCAACCCCACTCCGCGGCCACCCAGTCCTGCTCGTGCCGGGACCTGCGCCGGGCCGCCTGGTTGACGCCGTCGGCGTACACCCCGCTGTAGATCCAGCAGCCGATCGCGGTGGAGCCGTCCGGGCGGGCCTCGGCGAAACCGGACAGCGGACGGCCGGTCGCCACGTCGTACCCGTTGATCTCCCGCAGCACCGCCTCGGCGCTCGGCTCCTCGTGCGGACCGTGCGTCGGGTAGTCCCAGGCAAGGTCGAGCAGCGCCCGGTCACGCGGCAGATCCGAGGCGGCGAGCTTCTCCCGCAGTTTGCGGCCCAGGTGGTAGAAGAACCACAGCTCGGAGCGGGCGTCGCCCGGCGGCTCGACAGCCTTCTCCCGCCACTGCAACAACCGCTGCGTCTGGGTGAACGTGCCCTCCTTCTCCACATGCGACGCGGCGGGCAGGAAGAACACCTCCGTGCGGCACTCCTCCGGCACCAGTTCCCCGGTGGCGACCTCGGGGCCGTTCTGCCAGAACGTGGCACTCTCGATCATGAACAGGTCACGGACCACCAACCAGTCGAGGTTGGCCATCCCGAGCCGCTGCGCCCGACCGTGCGCGGAGCCGACCGCCGGGTTCTGACCGAGCAGGAAGTACCCCTTGATTTTTCCGTCGATCATGTTCAGGACCTGCTGGTACGTCCCGTGGTCACCGGTCAGGCGGGGCAGGTAGCCGTAGCAGAAGTCGTTCTCCGGCGTCGCCGCGTCACCCCAGTACGCCTTCAACAGGCTCGCCGCGAACGACCGCGCGTTGCCCCAGAAGCCCTTCTGGCCCGGGTGCCTGATGCTGTTCACCCACTCGTCGAAGGTCGGGTGGTCGGCGTGGTGCGGCATCGGCAGGTAACCCGGCAACAGGTTGAACAGCGTCGGGATGTCGGTGGAACCCTGGATGCTGGCATGCCCGCGCAGGGCCATCACCCCACCACCCGGGCGACCCATGTTGCCCAACAACAGTTGGATGATCGCGCCCGTGCGGATGTACTGCACACCCACACTGTGCTGCGTCCACCCCACCGAATAGATCAGCATCCCGGTACGCTCGCGACCCGAGTTCTCCGTCCACGCCCGCGCCAACTCCAGGAACTGCTCCTGCGGGATCCCGCAGACCCGCTCCACCATCTCCGGCGTGTAGCGGGCGAAGTGTCGCTTGAGGATCTGGTAGACGCAGCGCGGGTGCTGCAACGTCTCGTCCCGCTGAGTCTGCCCGCCGACCTCCGCGCCGTGCGACTCGTGCTCCAGACCGGCGGCGGTGTCCCGCTCCTTCGCGGTGTGTCCGCTGCCCGAGGAGCCCTCATGCCCCTCGTACTGCCAACTGTCCTGCACGTACGTGCCGGTCGCCGGGTCGAACCCGGAGAAGAACCCGTCGCCGTCCTCGGTGTCGGTGAACTGCTCGCTGACGATCGTGGCGGCATTGGTGTACGAGAGCACGTACTCCCGGAAATCCAGCTCGTTGTCCAGGATGTAGCGCACCACCCCACCGAGCAGCGCGATGTCCGTGCCCGCCCGGATCGGCAGGTACGTGTCCGCGACCGCACTGGTCCGGGTGAACCGCGGGTCGACGTGGAAGACCTTCGCCCCCCGCCGCTTGGCCTCCATCACCCACTGGAAACCCACCGGGTGCGCCTCAGCCATGTTCGAACCCTGGATGACGATGACGTCAGCATTGGCGATGTCCTGCTGGAAATCCGTCGCACCGCCACGACCGAAGCTGGCCCCCAGACCGGGGACGGTGGCGGAGTGTCAAATACGGGCCTGGTTCTCGATCTGGAGCGCCCCCATCGCGGTGAACAACTTCTTGATGAGGTAGTTCTCCTCGTTGTCCAGCGTCGCCCCACCCAGACTGGAGAAACCAAGCGTCCGGTTGAGCGGCCGGCCCTGCGTGTCGACGTCCTCCCAGGTCTGCTCGCGGGCCGCGAGCATCCGGTCGGCGATCATGTCGAGCGCGGTGTCGAGCTCCAGGTCCTCCCACTGCGTCGAGTACGGACGCCGGTAACGGACCGTCGTCTGCCGCAACGGACTGGTGACCAGGCTCTTACTCGCCGAACCCTTCGGGCAGAGCCGACCCCGCGAGATCGGGCTGTCCGGGTCGCCCTCGATCTGACTGACCTGCCCGTCCTTGACGAACACCCGCTGGCCACAGCCAACGGCGCAGTAAGGACAGACCGAGCGGGCGACGCTGTCGGCGGTCTCGGTCCGAGCGGTGAGCGCTCGGGACCCGGCGGACTTCGCCGCCGCACCCCGGCCCAGCGGGTCCGTGCCGGTGAGCTGCCGGTAGACCGGCCAACCCTCGATGAAGGTACGCAGACCCAACCCCGACACCCCCTCCCACGCGAGCGACCCCCTGAACATAGGGCACCTGAGACAGGTTCGCGAACCGGGGATACGACAGCACCGCCCCCGGCCTTGTGGGCCAGGGGCGGCGCTGGTGTCGGTGTGCAGGTCGCCTCTCGGCGAGTGGCACGACGCGGCTCCAGCCGAACGGTATTCCGCGAGGGCGATATTAGGTGAGGCCCGGGGACACTGAGTCACACCGACACCGTCCACAACCAGCCCTGGCCCGACGTTGTTCCCGCACCAGCCGCCCATCCCCCGGCGAGATCTTGGACAGTTTCCGTTCTGGGCGGACGGTAAGTGTCCAAGATCTGCGGGTGCGGAGCGTGGAAAGGCCGCTGGCCGGCACCCCGGCACCGGCCTGGTGCTGCACTCGGGGCGTGGCTCCGCACTCGGTCGGGTGCTGCCGGACAAGTCGGTGCGTCTGGTCCGGGGCGACCGGGAGGCGT
>NZ_JBSGIV010000136.1:0-4087 GCF_053605225.1 Micromonospora sp. NPDC003944 | reverse complement strand
TCAAGGGCCGGTATTGCGCTCGCGCCGTGTTTCCCCCTGGAGGCCGACACGGATCACCGCCCGCCGTGTTGGTGCAGCTGACGCCGATCGGCCCTGAGCTGGGCTCCGACAAGCGTCTCCGTCGACCGAAGTGCGGGCGCCGCGTCGCCCTCCAGGGGGAAACACGGCGCGAGCGCAATACCGGCCCTTGACGCGGCCCGGGGCTGCCAGGCACGCTGACACCAGCAAGACACCGCGCTTGCGACGGCCACGACGTGGGTATGACAGCGACGGCACCATCGGTCGCGGTAACCCGAGCGGCCCAGTGGGGAGTTGCGTTCTGAGCGGCCCGGCAGACCCCGGTTGAGGGGGGCCGAGGTGCGCTCCGCAAACAACCTGCGGGGTGGGCTGGACAGCGGTTAGCCTCTCGGCTACACTGCTAGTTTGCGCTGCCTTCCGACTTGACCCCTGCTCGGAAATGTCCGTTTACGGATATTTCTGGTGGGGTCATTGGAGTGCACGCGTACCAGCCGTTCTGCAGCACCGGTCCTCGGAAGGACGCATCTTGGCAGCTTCCCGCCCTGCGAAGACCAGTCGTACGTCGAGCGCATTCGCTCCCCGCCGAGTTTCATTCGGCAGGATCACCGAACACCTCGAGGTCCCCAACCTCCTTGCCATTCAGAACGAGTCCTTCGACTGGCTCGTCGGCAACGAGGCTTGGCAGGGCCGGTCGGCGGACGACCCGCACGCACGCTCGGGTCTCGCGGAGATCCTTGAAGAGATCAGTCCCATTGAGGACTTCTCCGGCACCATGTCGCTCTCCTTCTCAGCGCCGCGCTTCGACGAGGTCAAGGCCTCGATCGAGGAGTGCAAGGAGAAGGACCTGACCTACTGCGCTCCGCTCTTCGTGACCGCGGAGTTCACCAACAACACCACTGGCGAGATCAAGAGCCAGACGGTGTTCATGGGTGACTTCCCGATGATGACGCCCAAGGGCACCTTCGTCATCAACGGCACCGAGCGCGTCGTGGTCAGCCAGCTCGTCCGGTCTCCGGGCGTGTACTTCGACAAGCAGCCGGACAAGACCTCCGACCGCGACCTCTCCAGCGTCAAGGTCATCCCGAGTCGGGGTGCCTGGCTGGAGTTCGACATCGATAAGCGCGACACGGTCGGCGTACGCATCGACCGTAAGCGTCGGCAGGCCGTCACCGTCCTGCTCAAGGCCATCGGATGGTCGGCCGAGCGGATCCGTGAGCGGTTCGGCTGGTCCGAGCTGATGATGACCACGCTCGAGAAGGACCACATCGCCGGCGCCGACGAGGCCCTACTCGACATCTACCGCAAGCTGCGCCCTGGCGAGCCGCCGACGCGCGAGAACGCCCAGACCCTGCTCGACAACCTCTTCTTCAACCCGAAGAGGTACGACGTCGCCAAGGTCGGGCGCTACAAGTTCAACAAGAAGCTCGAGCTCGAGGTGCCGATCACCACCGGCACGCTGACCGAGGACGACATCGTCGCCACCGTGGAGTACCTGTGCCGGCTGCACGCCGGTGAGGAAGGCTACGAGGCCGACGACATCGACCACTTCGGCAACCGGCGCCTCCGCACCGTGGGCGAGCTGATCCAGAACCAGGTTCGGGTCGGCCTGTCCCGGATGGAGCGGGTCGTCCGCGAGCGGATGACCACGCAGGACGTCGAGGCGATCACCCCGCAGACCCTGATCAACATCCGCCCGGTGGTGGCGGCGATCAAGGAGTTCTTCGGGACGTCCCAGCTGTCCCAGTTCATGGACCAGACCAACCCGCTGGCGGGCCTGACCCACCGGCGTCGGCTGAGCGCGCTCGGCCCGGGTGGTCTGTCCCGGGAGCGGGCCGGCTTCGAGGTCCGCGACGTGCACCCGTCCCACTACGGCCGGATGTGCCCGATCGAGACGCCGGAAGGCCCGAACATCGGCCTGATCGGCGCGCTGTCCACCTTCGCCCGGGTCAACCCGTTCGGCTTCATCGAGACGCCGTACCGGAAGGTCGTCGAGGGTCGGGTCACCGACCAGATCGACTACCTGACCGCGGACGAGGAGGACCGGTTCGTCAAGGCCCAGGCCAACGCGCGCCTGAAGGCTGACGGCACGTTCGCCGAGGACCGGGTGCTCTGCCGTCGTAAGGGCGGCGAGACCGAGGACGTCGTCCCCGGTGCCGTCGACTACATGGACGTCTCGCCCCGGCAGATGACCTCGGTCGCGACCGCCATGATCCCGTTCCTCGAGCACGACGACGCCAACCGGGCACTGATGGGCGCGAACATGCAGCGTCAGGCGGTGCCGCTGGTCAAGGCCGAGGCGCCGCTCGTGGGTACGGGCATGGAGTACCGGGCCGCGGTCGACGCCGGCGACGTGGTGGTCGCCGAGGTCGGCGGTGTGATCGAGGATCTCTGCGCCGACTACGTCACCATCCACCAGGATGACGGCCACCGCCGGACGTACCTGCTGCACAAGTTCCGCCGCTCCAACGCCGGCTCCTGCGTCAACCAGAAGCCGGTGGTCTTCGAGGGCGACCGCGTCGAGGCCGGTCAGGTCATCGCCGACGGTCCGTGCACCGACGAGGGCGAGATGGCACTCGGACGCAACCTGCTGGTGGCGTTCATGTGCTGGGAGGGCCACAACTACGAGGACGCGATCATCCTGTCGCAGCGCCTCGTGCAGCAGGACGTGCTCACCTCGATCCACATCGAGGAGCACGAGGTCGACGCTCGGGACACCAAGCTCGGTCCGGAGGAGATCACCCGCGACATCCCGAACGTCAGCGAGGAAATGCTCGCTGACCTCGACGAGCGCGGCATCATCCGGATCGGCGCCGAGGTCGTCCCCGGCGACATCCTGGTCGGCAAGGTCACGCCCAAGGGTGAGACCGAGCTGACCCCGGAGGAGCGGCTGCTCCGCGCGATCTTCGGTGAGAAGGCGCGTGAGGTTCGGGACACCTCGCTGAAGGTGCCGCACGGCGAGACCGGCACGGTCATCGGTGTGCGCACGTTCTCCCGCGAGGACGGCGACGAGTTGCCGCCGGGTGTCAACGAGCTGGTCCGGGTCTACGTCGCCCAGAAGCGCAAGATCCAGGACGGCGACAAGCTCGCCGGCCGGCACGGCAACAAGGGCGTCATCTCGAAGATCCTGCCGGTCGAGGACATGCCGTTCCTCGAGGACGGCACCCCGGTCGACATCGTGCTCAACCCGCTCGGTGTGCCGAGCCGGATGAACATCGGCCAGGTGCTGGAGACCCACCTCGGTTGGGTCGCCAAGACCGGTTGGAAGGTCGAGGGCGACGACGCCGAGTGGAAGCGCCAGCTTCGCTCGATCGACGCGCACGAGTCCGTGGGGGACACCAACGTGGCCACCCCGGTCTTCGACGGTGCCCGCGAGGAGGAGATCTCCGGTCTGCTCGAGTCGACCCTGCCCAACCGGGACGGCAAGCAGCTGATCGGGCGTACCGGCAAGGCGCAGCTGTTCGACGGTCGTTCCGGTGAGCCTCTGCCGGACCCGATCGCGGTTGGCTACGTCTACATCCTGAAGCTCAACCACCTGGTCGACGACAAGATCCACGCTCGGTCGACCGGCCCGTACTCGATGATCACGCAGCAGCCGCTGGGTGGTAAGGCGCAGTTCGGTGGTCAGCGTTTCGGTGAGATGGAGTGCTGGGCGATGCAGGCGTACGGCGCTGCCTACGCCCTGCAGGAGCTGCTCACGATCAAGTCCGACGACGTTCTCGGCCGGGTGAAGGTCTACGAGGCCATCGTCAAGGGCGAGAACATCCCGGAGCCGGGCATCCCGGAGTCGTTCAAGGTGCTGCTCAAGGAGCTGCAGTCGCTGTGCCTCAACGTCGAGGTGCTCTCCAGCGACGGTGTGGCCCTGGAGATGCGCGAGACCGACGACGAGGTGTTCCGGGCCGCTGAGGAGCTGGGCATCGACCTGTCCCGGCGCGAGCCGAGCTCGGTCGAAGAGGTCTGAGGTGAGCGGTCGGGGAGTGCGGCCGGCAGGTCGTCCGGGGTGTTGAGGGTGACGATCTCCGGGGCGCCGTCGCCCTTGAGTTCCCGCTTGACCAGACCGGCGAGGGTGCCG
>NZ_JBSGIV010000135.1:0-4329 GCF_053605225.1 Micromonospora sp. NPDC003944 | reverse complement strand
CCTTGACCACCTTGACCACGTTCTCCAGGCCGACGAGCGAGTCGACCGCGGCAAGCGCGTTGAGGGCGCACCGCTGAGCCAGATCCTTCGCCTGCTCGGCCGCCACGCCAGAGCGTTGTCGCTACGTCTGCGGTGCCGCCGTCTCCTCCTCTTCCGGCGCTCCCGAGGACGGCTTCTTCGTCGGCTCGGCCGCCGGCTCCTCCTCGGGCTCCTCCTCTGGCTCCTCCGACGCGGTCCCGGTCGGTGCCGGCGTGGACCCACCCGTCGGGGCTGCCGTCGGCTCCGCCGGAGGGCTCTCGGACGAGGTCGGCTCGGACGCACCCCCGGTGCTCCCGCCGGTCGGCGTCGGCTGGCCGACCGGCCCCGCCGAAACACTTGCTGTCGGGGTCGGGGAGCCAGGCGCGCGGACCGGCAGGCCCGCGGACCCGCGGGTAGCCGGCTCTCCGCCACCGACGCCGGGGCCGGGCTCGCGTTGCGAGGGGCCCGTCGGCGACACCGCGGGTGGCGACGACGGTTGCCCGTTCGGGCCCGTCATCATCCCGGTGGGGTCGGCGAACACCAGGACGGCAGCCGCGGCGGCCATCGATCCGAGAACCACCGCGAGCACCTTCGGCGCCGGGCCACCAGGACGCTTCGCCGCGCCGCCGACCGTTCGCCGGACCTCCGTCTGCTCGACCGCCGCCCCGGCCGGCGCTCCGACCACCGTCTGCGCCATCCGGTCGGACGGATCCGCGAGTTCGGCGGCGGTGGCCATGCTCGCCGCCGTCGGGAAGCGGCGGGTGGGCTCCTTGGCCATCGCGGTGGCGACCAACCGTTGGACCGCCTCCGGAACGTCCGCGGGCAGCGGCGGCGGCTCCTCCTCGAGATGCCGCAGCGCCACCGCCACCGCGTTCTCGCCCTCGTGCGGGGGCCGGCCGGCGAGGCAGTGGTAGACGACCGCCCCCAGCGCGTAGAGGTCGATCGCCGGGGTGATCTCGCTCCTGGTGACCTGCTCGGGGGCCATGTAGAGGGCGGTGCCGACGACCTGGTTCGTGCCGGTGAGACTCGCCGCCTCCTGGGTCACGGCGACGCCGAAGTCGACGAGGACGACGTGCCCGTCCGGCTCGATGATCAGGTTGCCGGGCTTGACGTCCCGGTGCACCACGCCGGCGTCGTGTGCGGCCTGGAGCGCACGGGCGGTCTGCGCGGCGATGGACATCGTCTCGGCCACACCCAGCCGGCCCACCTCGGCGATCCGCTCCGACAGGGGCTGCCCCTGCGCGCACTCCATGACGATGTACGCGAGCACCGGCGCGTCGGGCCGGGACACCTCGCCGTAGTCGTAGACCTGCGCGACACCCGGGTGACGCAGGGCCGCCATCGCCCGTGCCTCACGACGGAACCGCTCGCCGAAGCCGGGATCGTCGACCAGCCGAGGTCGCAACATCTTGATCGCGACGCAGCGGTCCAGGGTCTCGTCGACCGCTCGCCAGACGTCACCCATTCCACCGCTGGCGATGCTCTCGACGAGACGGTAACGGTCTCCGATGACTTCCCCCACAACCGGCATGACAGGGTCGGTACCCCGGACGACTCGATCTCAAGCACCGCGAGGCCGGCTGAGCGCCCCGACGGCACTGCGGTGAGCTGGCCCCGCCGCTTCGGACGGGGCCAGCTCGACCGATCGCGAGCCTGGTCAGCTGTTGAGTCTGGCCAGCAGGGCGGTGGCCATGCCCTGCTCACCTCGGGCGTTGGGGTGGAAGGGCGCCGCCGAGTTCTGCGGGACCAGCCCCTCGATCCACCGGGTGCCGCTGCTCTTGCACGCGTCGCGGCCGATCGACGGGGTGTAGACGTCGGCGTAGGTGGCGCCGTTGGCGCTCGCGACGCTGACCAGCATCGCGTTGAGTGACTTCTCGATGCCACGAAGGTAGGGCACGTCCTGGTAGGCGATCGGGACGACGGGCCAGCAGCCGTAACCGGTGTCCGGCAGGATCGCCGGGTATCCGAGCACCACGACCCGCGCGCCCGGCGCGGCCTGCCGGACGGCCTGCAGCACGGCGGTGACCTTCGGCGTCGCGGCGACGATCCGCGCCTGCAACTGGTCGACACCTCCGGCGGTGTACCGGTTCTTGCAGGGAGACCCGAGCGGGCTGCTGACGCTCGCCTCCGCGCAGTCGCCGATGATGCCGGAGAAGCCGATGTCGTTGCCGCCGATCTGCACCGTCACCAGCGCCGTGTTCGACGTGACCGCGTTGAGCTGCGGTGGCAGCGTGACGCCCAGCTGGCCGCTACCGCCGTAGAGGATGTCGTCGGTGGTGGCACCGGAGCAGCTCACGTCGGCGAACGACGACGAGCCGGCGGACGCGGCCACCAGCGACGGGTAGTTGCGGCTGGACCGCAGGCAGTTGAGGTCGACCTGGGTGGGGATCAGCGGGCCTGCGGTGTACGAGTCGCCAAGCGCGACGTAGCGGCCGGTGGGCACGGCGGCGCTGGCTGGTGTGGCGACGGTGAGCAGCACGCCGGCGGTCGCGAGGGCGAGTGCGGCCAACCGGGTGGCTGCCCGCAGGAGGGGCAGGCGGGGACGGGTCATGGCGCCTCCCAGGAGGGATCACAGGGGTGGTGGTGCCCGAGATCCTGTCGCCGCCGACGACCCCACGTCAATATCGATGGACCTCACTAAAGACTGGTCCGGAGTGTGGGATGCATCGGTGGTGGTCAATCCAAAGGTGCGTACCACTGGGCGCCGGTGACCCGGATCCGCCGGGACTGCTTGCGGTTCCACTCCACCCGCATGCCGTGCTTGCGGAGCACCGGAAACGCGACCTCGTCCAGCAGGCGCTCCAGGTCGGCCTGGTAGCTGGCCTGCTGCTCGGCCTCCGACAGGCTCGCGTAGGCGTCCTCGTCGAAGTCGGCCGGAGGGTAGACGCCGTAGCCGAGGTAGACCTCGCCGTCCCCACTCGCGAGCAGCGACTCAGTGTCCTGCTGGTGGTACCAGAGGAACCCGTGCCAGTGCCGGGAGTCGTCCCGCTCGTCGTCGATCTCGGCGCCGGCGCAGGTGCCACAGCAGCTGAAGTTCTCCCGGGCCAGCACCCCCAACTCGTTGAGCTCGACGAAGGCACGGGTGAGGTTGCCGCACACCGCACCCCACTCGCGCTGCTGCTGCCGCCGAACCGCCAACGCCGCCCCGTGCGCCGCCCTGAGCTCGTCGTCGGTGGCGCCACAACGCTCCTCGGGGTCGTCGAAGAAGTCGACGAACTCGTCCGCGTCGGCCTCACCCCGCACCACCCAGGCCCACAGCTCGTCTTCGATTGCGGTGCGCCCCGGCTCGGGGATCCGGTCGGTGAGGAATCTGGCACCCACGGGGCGGTCGTTGTACGTCCACTCGGTCACGACGAGATCCTCACATGGGCGTACGACGACCGTCGTTCCGAGCGCGGCCCGCCTCCTCGGGAGGTCGACGTGGCGGGCCGGCAGAGCACAGGCTGGAGGCCTAGTTTCCGGCCGGCACCTGGTCCTTGACCTCGTCGTAACCGACAGGCGTCGGTGCGGTGCCCGGCGCGTAGATCACGCGGAGGACGCCCGTCGGAAACGCCTCGGAGGCCAACAGACGCAGGTGGTACGCGGCGTCGCCCTCGTCGAACAGCTTGCGGCCCTTGCGCGCGGCCACCGGGTGCACCAGCAGGCGCAGCTCGTCGACCAGGCCGGCGGCGAGCAGTTGCTGCACCACGGAGATCGACCCGGGGATGAGGATTCCCTGGACGCCGGCATCGGCCTTGAGCGCGGCGACGGCGTCGAGGAGGTCCCCGTCGACCAGCTCCGAGTTGCGCCAGGAGAACTCCAGCGGCTGGCGTGAGACGACGACCTTGCGGACGTCGCCGAGTTGCTTGGCGAACGGGGCGTCCTCACCACCGGCGGCCTCGCGGTCGGGCCAGGCCCCGGCGAAGCTGTCGTACGTCTCGCGGCCGATGAGCAGCACATTCGCGGCGTCGTAGTCCTCGGTGACGGCGCGACCCATGTTCTCGTCGAAGTACGGGAAGTGCCAGTCCGGGTCGATCTCGGCCACACCGTCGGCCGAGATGAACAACGTGGAGATGACCTTTGCCATCGCGGAGGCCCCTTCGAGTTCGGATGATGTCGGTGGATCGACCGGCGCATCATCCCAAACTCACCCGTCACAGACCCGCCCCGATGCCGCATGTCGTACCCCGGTCTCTTCTCCGTCGAGGTCTCCACGTGGTGCGGGCGGGCTCGGCGTCGGACGAAGCCGGCACCGATCCACCAGTCCGGTAGCCCGAGGTCGGCCGTGGCCCGGAGGACTCGCATCGCTCCCGCGTCCGACTCGATCACGCC
>NZ_JBSGIV010000134.1:0-4763 GCF_053605225.1 Micromonospora sp. NPDC003944 | reverse complement strand
TTTTTCACTTTTTCCACCTTTTTTTATTTTTATTTTTTTTTTTTTTTTTTTGGTTTTTTTTTTCCCCGGGGCCCCCCGGGGGGGGGGGGGGCGCGACCGTGCAGGTCGCGCCCCCGCCGTGGTGGTGGTGTCAGCTCAGTTACGGGAACAGGTCGCCCCGTTGAGCGAGAAGCTGGTCGGGGACGAGTACGACCCGCTCAGGCTGCCCTGGTAGCCGAAGCTCGCGGTGCCGCCGGGCGCGATCGACCCGTTGTGGCCCACGTTGCGGGCGGTCACCGCCGACCCGCTCTGGCTCACCGTGGCGTTCCACGCGTTGGTGACCGTCTGCCCGCTCGGCAGCGAGTAGTTGAGCGTCCAGCCGTTGATCGCGCTGGACCCGGTGTTGGTGACGAGCACGTCGGCGGTGAACCCGTTGTTCCACGAGTTCGCCGTGTACTTCACCGCGCAGCTCGCGCCACCGCTCGGCGGCGGGGTGGTCGGCGGCGGGTTGGTCGGGTTGCCGCCCCCGTTGACGTTCGCCGAGAACGACGTCACGGCCAGGCCGACGCCGCCCTGCCACGGCTCGAAACCGGCCTGGATGCTGGTCAGGTACCAGGAGTTGGTGATCGCGCCCCGGTTACGGGTGTCGTTGATGAAGTCCAGCACGCTGAAGTTCAGGATGGAGATCGCCGACTGCGCGACGTAGGAGATGACGTTGTTGGAGCCGTTGCTGCCCCGCCAGACCTCCCAGGTGCGGCCGGCGAGGTTGGTGGTGCCGACCACCGAGCCGATGGGCTGGATCGAGCCCTGCCGGTTGAGCCAGATCATGATCTCCATCTGGTTCACCCCGTCCCGCTTGGGCGACGGGTCCAGCCAGATGTCGTACGACGCGTTGTAGGTGGCGCCGCTGACGTACCGGTAGGAGATGCTGCTGGTGGCGCTGCTGATCTGGCTCACCTGCATCGGCAGGTTCGTGCCGGGGGAGCAGTTGGTGTAGTGACAACCGAAGAACGCCGAGGGGTACGCCGTGGGCGCCCCGTTGGTGGGGCTGCTGCCGTTCAGCGTGGTGATCTCGAAGCCGTTGTTGGTGACGTTGATGCACTGCTGGGCGGTGGTGCCCCAGCGGTTGTTCTGCACCACGTAGCGGCCCTGGATGGTGGTCGAGCCGTACTGCTCGCAGATCAGGGTGTCGGCGGAGGCGTTGCCGCCGAGGGCCACGGCCACCAGCGAACTGGCGACCAGCAACCCGGCGGCGGCCAGGGCCCGAAGTTGACGTTTCATGACGCTCCTTGACTCGGCGCGTGCCGGGCGCCGGATGTGGTGGGGGCAGTGCGGGAGCGCTCCCACGCTCAACGACACATTTACATGTCTGAAACTGTGGCGCAACCGTCCGAGTCGAACTGGTGAATTGTGAGGAATGCCATGGCCCGCCGGACGGCTGGCCACGGACGGCCAGCCAAGCGGCGCGGGTCGCCGACGGGCGGCGGGGTGCCGACCGATTGGGCCTGGTGTGCGCCGATCGCTCCGAGTAGCGTGTTGCCTCCAACGCGTGCCGCTCCCCCTCCGGAGGCGTACACCACCATGGGTGGCTCCCCCCTGCGCATCCTCGTCGTCGGCGCGGGCATCGCCGGCCTGGCCGTGGCCCGGGCGCTGCGCCTGGCGGGCTTCCGGCCCGATGTCACCGACAAGCTGCCACCGGGGGAGTCCACCGAGACCGGCCTCTACCTGCCCGGCAACGCCGCCCGCGCCCTGCACCGGCTCGACCTGCACGACCCGGTCCGGCCGGTCGGGCAGGTGATCCACCGGCAGCGGTTCTACGACGCCGCCGGCGCGCACCTCTGCGAGGTCGACCTCGACGCCCTCTGGGCCGGCGTCGGCGAGTGCCGGGCGCTACCCCGGGCCGACCTGCACCGGGTGCTGCTCAGCGGCGCCGGCGGCGCGGTCCGGCACGGCGCCGAGGTCCGCACCCTGGACCTGCTTCCCGGCGCGGTCGGCGTCACCTTCACCGACGGCACCACCACCGAGTACGACCTGGTCATCGGCGCCGACGGGCCACGCTCCTCGGTCCGTGCGCTGGCCGCGCTCGGCGGGCCGCCACGCCCGGTCGGGCAGGTGGTCTACCGGGCCGTCCTGCGCGACGGCCCGCCGGTCACCGAGTGGACCGCCCTGCTCGGCCAGCGCTCCGGGTTCCTGATGGTGCCGATCGGTGCCGGGCGGCTGCACCTCTACGCCGACGAGGCCGGCACCGAGGAGCCCGCCGACCCCCTCGCGCGGCTGCGGGACCTCTTCGCCGACTACCGCGGCCCGGTCCCCGAGGTGCTGGCGGCGCTCGGCGAGGTGCACGTCGGGATCACCGACGAGGTGGAGTTGGGCCGCTGGCACCGGGGGCGGGTGCTGCTTGTCGGCGACGCCGCGCACGCCACCGCGCCGACGCTGTCGCAGGGTGCGGCCATGGCGCTCGAGGACGCCGTGGTGCTTGCCGAGTCGCTGCGCGCCGCCAACAGCGTGGAGGCGGCGCTCGTGGCGTACGAGAGTCGTCGCCGCCCGCGTACCCGATGGGTGGCCGACCGGACCCGGGACCGCAACCGGACCAGGGACGTGCCGCCGGCGCTGCGCGACCCGCTGCTGCGCGGACGCGGCGACCGGATCTTCGGGGAGCACTACCGGCTCCTGCTCGGCCCGCTGTAGGCCCGTAGTAGATCGTGTCACGCCACCCCACGCGGCGCTGCGACCTGCCGGGGACTATCCTCCTTGCGGATGACGGCCCGCCGATAACCAGCGTGTGCCGAGCGGGACAACCGAGAACCGGAGGCCACTCGTGACCACCGTCGCACCCAAGCCGGTCGTGACCCGGCCCTGGCCGGTCCGGGAGCCGGTCAAGGGGTCGGCCATCGCGCGGCTGCTGCGAACCACGGACGCGAAGCAGATCGGGATCATGTACATGATCACCGCGTTCGTGTTCTTCATGATCGGTGGCCTGATGGCTCTGGTCATGCGGGCTGAGCTGGCCCGACCCGGGCTGCAGTTCCTGTCGCCCGAGCAGTACAACCAGCTCTTCACGATGCACGGCACGATCATGTTGCTGTTCTTCGCGACGCCGATCGTGTTCGCCTTCGCGAACTACATCGTGCCGATCCAGATCGGCGCGCCCGACGTCTCCTTCCCCCGACTGAACAGCTTCGCCTACTGGCTGTACCTGTTCGGCGGGACGATGGCGACCGCCGGGTTCATCACCCCGGGTGGCGCCGCCGACTTCGGCTGGTTCGCGTACGCGCCGCTGAGCAGCGTCGAGCACTCGCCCGGCGTCGGCGCCAACATGTGGATCATGGGTCTGGCCATCTCCGGCCTGGGCACCATCCTCGGCGCCGTCAACATGATCACCACCGTGCTGACGCTCCGCGCGCCCGGCATGACCATGTTCCGGATGCCGATCTTCACGTGGAACATCCTGGTCACCAGCCTCCTGGTGATCCTGGTCTTCCCGCTGCTGGCCGCCGCGCTGTTCGCGCTCGCCGCGGACCGCATCCTCGGCGCGCACGTGTACGACCCGGCAACCGGTGGGCCGATGCTCTGGCAGCACCTGTTCTGGTTCTTCGGGCACCCCGAGGTCTACATCGTGGCGTTGCCGTTCTTCGGCATCATCAGCGAGGTCATCCCGGTCTTCTCCCGCAAGCCGATCTTCGGCTACAAGGGTCTGGTCGCCGCGACCGTCGCGATCGCCGCGCTCTCCATGAGCGTCTGGGCGCACCACATGTTCGCCACCGGCCAGGTGCTGCTGCCGTTCTTCAGCTTCCTGAGCTACCTGATCGCCGTGCCGACCGGTATGAAGTTCTTCAACTGGATCGGCACCATGTGGCGGGGTCAGATCAGCTTCGAGACGCCCATGCTCTGGGCGGTCGGCTTCCTGGTCACCTTCCTCTTCGGTGGTCTCACCGGTGTGCTGCTGGCCAGCCCGCCGATCGACTTCCACGTGTCGGACTCGTACTTCGTGGTGGCGCACTTCCACTACGTGCTCTTCGGCACCATCGTGTTCGCGGTCTTCGCGGGCATCTACTTCTGGTTCCCGAAGATGTTCGGCCGGATGCTCGACGAGCGCCTGGGCAAGGTGCACTTCTGGCTTACCATGATCGGTTTCCACACCACGTTCCTGGTGCAGCACTGGCTCGGCAACGAGGGCATGCCTCGCCGGTACGCCGACTACCTGCCCACGGACGGCTTCACCACGCTGAACACGATCTCCACGATCGGCGCGTTCATCACCGGTATCTCGACGCTGCCGTTCATCTACAACTGCTGGAAGTCGTACAAGACCGGCCCGGTGGTCGAGGTGAACGACCCCTGGGGTCACGGCAACTCGCTGGAGTGGGCGACCAGCAGCCCGCCGCCGCTGCGCAACTTCGACAAGATGCCCCGCATCCGCTCGGAGCGGCCGGCGTTCGACGCGAAGTTCCCGGAGTTGGCGGCCGGCGGTCAGAGCCTGGCCGGCCCGCCGGAGGGTGGCGCCAAGCCGCTCACCAGCGAGTCGGACGGCGGCGCCAGCTACCGCGAGGACACCGCGAGCGACGTCGACAGGAACTGACGCCAAAGCTCAGCAGTACGACGGGCGCCGCCCCCGGGGACACCGGGAGCGGCGCCCGTAGCCATGTCCACCCCGCGCCACCGCGCGCCGCGCCCCACGCGCCCGCGCTGCGCCGACGCTTCTATAGGTGGGCCGGTTCCGGGAGGTTGGCATCGGTAGGGTTCGACGTCGGTGATCGACGAGTGACTCATGCAAGATCTGGCCG
>NZ_JBSGIV010000133.1:0-5209 GCF_053605225.1 Micromonospora sp. NPDC003944 | reverse complement strand
GGTGTGTGGTTGTTCTTTGAGAACTCAACAGGGTGCTTGTAAAGCCAGTGCCAATGATGATTTATACCCCGGACTGGTCGGTTCTTGTGACTGGCTGGTTGGGATTCCTTTGGCAACATTTGTTTGTTGTCAGGGTTTGCTGTTCAACTAATTTTTTGTTGGAGAGTTTGATCCTGGCTCAGGACGAACGCTGGCGGCGTGCTTAACACATGCAAGTCGAGCGGAAAGGCCCTTCGGGGTACTCGAGCGGCGAACGGGTGAGTAACACGTGAGCAACCTGCCCCAAGCTTTGGGATAACCCTCGGAAACGGGGGCTAATACCGAATATTACTGTTGGCCGCATGGCTGGTGGTGGAAAGTTTTTCGGCTTGGGATGGGCTCGCGGCCTATCAGCTTGTTGGTGGGGTGATGGCCTACCAAGGCGACGACGGGTAGCCGGCCTGAGAGGGCGACCGGCCACACTGGGACTGAGACACGGCCCAGACTCCTACGGGAGGCAGCAGTGGGGAATATTGCACAATGGGCGGAAGCCTGATGCAGCGACGCCGCGTGAGGGATGACGGCCTTCGGGTTGTAAACCTCTTTCAGCAGGGACGAAGCGAGAGTGACGGTACCTGCAGAAGAAGCACCGGCCAACTACGTGCCAGCAGCCGCGGTAAGACGTAGGGTGCGAGCGTTGTCCGGATTTATTGGGCGTAAAGAGCTCGTAGGCGGCTTGTCGCGTCGACCGTGAAAACTTGGGGCTCAACCCCAAGCCTGCGGTCGATACGGGCAGGCTAGAGTTCGGTAGGGGAGACTGGAATTCCTGGTGTAGCGGTGAAATGCGCAGATATCAGGAGGAACACCGGTGGCGAAGGCGGGTCTCTGGGCCGATACTGACGCTGAGGAGCGAAAGCGTGGGGAGCGAACAGGATTAGATACCCTGGTAGTCCACGCTGTAAACGTTGGGCGCTAGGTGTGGGGGGCCTCTCCGGTTCCCTGTGCCGCAGCTAACGCATTAAGCGCCCCGCCTGGGGAGTACGGCCGCAAGGCTAAAACTCAAAGGAATTGACGGGGGCCCGCACAAGCGGCGGAGCATGCGGATTAATTCGATGCAACGCGAAGAACCTTACCTGGGTTTGACATGGCCGCAAAACCTCCAGAGATGGGGGGTCCTTCGGGGGCGGTCACAGGTGGTGCATGGCTGTCGTCAGCTCGTGTCGTGAGATGTTGGGTTAAGTCCCGCAACGAGCGCAACCCTCGTTCGATGTTGCCAGCGCGTTATGGCGGGGACTCATCGAAGACTGCCGGGGTCAACTCGGAGGAAGGTGGGGATGACGTCAAGTCATCATGCCCCTTATGTCCAGGGCTTCACGCATGCTACAATGGCCGGTACAATGGGCTGCGATACCGTGAGGTGGAGCGAATCCCAAAAAGCCGGTCTCAGTTCGGATCGGGGTCTGCAACTCGACCCCGTGAAGTCGGAGTCGCTAGTAATCGCAGATCAGCAACGCTGCGGTGAATACGTTCCCGGGCCTTGTACACACCGCCCGTCACGTCACGAAAGTCGGCAACACCCGAAGCCGGTGGCCCAACCCTTGTGGAGGGAGCCGTCGAAGGTGGGGCTGGCGATTGGGACGAAGTCGTAACAAGGTAGCCGTACCGGAAGGTGCGGCTGGATCACCTCCTTTCTAAGGAGCACCTTCCGACGAAAGTCGGTAAGGAGCCCGCGCTGCCCGAATGTGGTGGTGGGGTGCTCGATGGCGGAGACACTGGCAAGTTTTGCCCTGGCAACGGCCGGGACCACTGAGTACAGCCATTCCTTCGGGTGTGGTGGGAACGGGTTGGTTCTGGTGCGGCTGGGGGGAGATGTGAGCACCCTGTTGGGTCCTGAAAGAACAACCGGTGGTTGTTTCTTTCGGAGCCGTAGCGGAGCGTGAGTGCTTCGTGAGGTTGCCAGGCATGGCCTGGTCTCGCATACCGCCGATCGTGTTTCGGGTTTGGTGTGGGGCTGTGGGGTTGTGGGTTGGTCGGTTGTTGAGAATTGCACAGTGGACGCGAGCATCTTTGTGGTCAAGTTGTCAAGGGCGAACGGTGAATGCCTTGGCACCAGGAGCCGATGAAGGACGTGGGAGGCCGCGATAGGCCTGGGGGAGCTGTCAACCGAGCTGTGATCCCAGGGTGTCCGAATGGGGAAACCTGGCACCAGTCATGTGGTGTCACCCACACCTGAACACATAGGGTGTGTGGAGGGAACGCGGGGAAGTGAAACATCTCAGTACCCGTAGGAAGAGAAAACAATTTAGTGATTCCGTGAGTAGTGGCGAGCGAAAGCGGATTGAGGCTAAACCGGCTGCGTGTGATACCTGTCAGGGGTTGCGTGGTCGGGGTTGTGGGACCCTGCTGAACAAGCTGACACTTGTTGAAGAAGTTACAAAGTTGGTGGCTAGTCGAACAGTCTGGAATGGCTGACCGTAGACGGTGAGAGTCCGGTAGGTGAAAGTTGCTGACCTTCTGTGGGTGTTCCCGAGTAGCGGCGGACCCCTGAAATCTGCCGTGAATCTGCCAGGACCACCTGGTAAGCCTAAATACTTCCTGGTGACCGATAGCGGACGAGTACCGTGAGGGAATGGTGAAAAGTACCCCGGGAGGGGAGTGAAATAGTACCTGAAACCGTTCGCCTACAATCCGTCGGAGCCTTGCGGGGTGACGGCGTGCCTTTTGAAGAATGAGCCTGCGAGTTAGTGGCATGTGGCGAGGTTAACCCGTGTGGGGGAGCCGTAGCGAAAGCGAGTCTGAATAGGGCGATTCAGTCGCGTGTCCTAGACCCGAAGCGGAGTGATCTAGCCATGGGCAGGCTGAAGCGCGGGTAAGACCGCGTGGAGGGCCGAACCCACCAATGTTGAAAAATTGGGGGATGACCTGTGGTTAGGGGTGAAAGGCCAATCAAACTCCGTGATAGCTGGTTCTCCCCGAAATGCATTTAGGTGCAGCGTCGCGTGTTTCTTGCCGGAGGTAGAGCACTGGATGGTCTAGGGGGCCCACAAGCTTACCGAAATCAGCCAAACTCCGAATGCCGGTAAGTGAGAGCGCGGCAGTGAGACTGCGGGGGATAAGCTTCGTAGTCGAGAGGGAAACAGCCCAGATCACCAGCTAAGGCCCCTAAGCGTGTGCTAAGTGGAAAAGGATGTGGGGTCGCATAGACAACCAGGAGGTTGGCTTAGAAGCAGCCACCCTTTAAAGAGTGCGTAATAGCTCACTGGTCAAGTGGTTCCGCGCCGACAATGTAGCGGGGCTCAAGCACACCGCCGAAGCTGTGGCATTCACATTTTAACCACGCGTGCCCTTGATGGTGCGTGCAGGTGTGTGGATGGGTAGGGGAGCGTCGTGCCGCGAGTGAAGCAGCGGGGTGACCCAGTTGTGGACGCGGCACGAGTGAGAATGCAGGCATGAGTAGCGAAAGAAGGGTGAGAAACCCTTCCGCCGGATGACCAAGGGTTCCAGGGCCAGGCTAATCCGCCCTGGGTGAGTCGGGACCTAAGGCGAGGC
The DNA here is from genome assembly GCF_053605225.1 of Micromonospora sp. NPDC003944. Lineage (NCBI taxonomy): Bacteria > Bacillati > Actinomycetota > Actinomycetes > Micromonosporales > Micromonosporaceae > Micromonospora > Micromonospora sp. NPDC003944. Next base: position 1,681 of record NZ_JBSGIV010000133.1, on the reverse strand, counting down.
CGAGAGGCGTAGTCGATGGACAACGGGTTGATATTCCCGTACCCGCGAAAGAGCGTCCCTGATGAACCTCGTTGTGCTAACCACCCGAACCGGCTGATGTCTTCGGACGGATGTTGGGGAGCGTGGGAACCTGGCGGGTAGTAGTCAAGCGATGGGGTGACGCAGGAAGGTAGCTGAGCCCGGCCGGTGGTTGTGCCGGGGTAAGCGTGTAGGCCGTGGTGTAGGCAAATCCGCACCGCATGAAGGCTGAGACGTGATGCCGAGCCGATTCAGGTGAAGTCAGTGATCCTATGCTGCCGAGAAAAGCCTCTAGCGAGTTCTTAGCGGCCCGTACCCCAAACCGACACAGGTGGTCAGGTAGAGAATACCGAGGCGATCGGGCGAACTGTGGTTAAGGAACTCGGCAAATTGCCCCCGTAACTTAGGGAGAAGGGGGGCCGGAGACGTGAAGCCCCGCGCGGGTGGAGCGTTGTATGGCCGCAGAGAGCAGGGGGAAGCGACTGTTTACTAAAAACACAGGTCCATGCGAAGAAGTAATTCGATGTATATGGACTGACGCCTGCCCGGTGCTGGAACGTTAAGGGGACCTGTTAGCTCTTCGGGGCGAAGCGGAGAACTTAAGCGCCAGTAAACGGCGGTGGTAACTATAACCATCCTAAGGTAGCGAAATTCCTTGTCGGGTAAGTTCCGACCTGCACGAATGGCGTAACGACTTCCCCACTGTCTCAACCACAGGCCCGGCGAAATTGCAGTACGAGTAAAGATGCTCGTTACGCGCGGCAGGACGGAAAGACCCCGGGACCTTTACTATAGCTTGACATTGGTACTCGAATTAGCTTGTGTAGGATAGGTGGGAGCCGGTGAAGTCCATACGCCAGTATGGGTGGAGGCAATCTTGAAATACCACTCTGGTTGATTTGGGTATCTAACTTCGGACCGTTATCCGGTTCAGGGACAGTGTCTGGTGGGTAGTTTAACTGGGGCGGTTGCCTCCTAAAAGGTAACGGAGGCGCCCAAAGGTTCCCTCAGCCTGGTTGGCAATCAGGTGTTGAGTGCAAGTACACAAGGGAGCTTGACTGTGAGACTGACAGGTCGAGCAGGGACGAAAGTCGGGACTAGTGATCCGGCACTTGCGAGTGGAAGCGGTGTCGCTCAACGGATAAAAGGTACCCCGGGGATAACAGGCTGATCTTCCCCAAGAGTCCATATCGACGGGATGGTTTGGCACCTCGATGTCGGCTCGTCGCATCCTGGGGCTGTAGCAGGTCCCAAGGGTTGGGCTGTTCGCCCATTAAAGCGGTACGCGAGCTGGGTTTAGAACGTCGTGAGACAGTTCGGTCCCTATCCGCCGTGCGCGTAGGATACTTGAGAAGGGCTGTCCCTAGTACGAGAGGACCGGGACGGACGAACCTCTGGTGTGCCAGTTGTCCTGCCAAGGGCACGGCTGGTTAGCTACGTTCGGAAGGGATAACCGCTGAAAGCATCTAAGCGGGAAGCCTGCTTCAAGATGAGGTATCCCACCCACTTTGTGGGGTAAGGCCCCCAGCTAGACGACTGGGTTGATAGGCCGGAAATGTAAGCCCGGTAACGGGTTCAGTTGACCGGTACTAATAGGCCGAGGACTTGACTACTAAGCTGCTACGCGTCCACTGTGCAACTCTGAACAAGCGAACACCCGTGA
>NZ_JBSGIV010000132.1:0-5295 GCF_053605225.1 Micromonospora sp. NPDC003944 | reverse complement strand
GTGGGACCCTTGCCATCGTAGTTCATCGATGTGAGCGATAACACCATCGAACCCGGTGCCGCGCGACGTTCGGCGTCAGCGGACGATGACCAGGTTGGCCATGTCGACGACCGGCCGGTAGCCGAGGGCGGCGTAGATCCTGTTCGAGGTCGGGTTTGCCTGGTCGGTGAACAGGCAGACCCGCGCACCCTCGGCCCGGATTCTGCGGGAGACCTCGGCGACCGCGTTGCTGGCCCAACCACGGCCCCGCTGGGCCGGCGGTGTGTACACCGGGCCGACGCGAGCAACCCCGAACGACGGTGGGTTGGCGCCGGTGAGGTGCACCGGCTCCCCGGCCTCGTCGACCCAGAACCACAACCGTCCGGCCTGGAGGCGGCGCACCATCTCGGCGTGGTCGGGCGTCTCGTGCGCACTGGTACCGCGCGGGCGGCCCGCCTGTTCGTCGGCGTCGCCCATGAACGCGGTGAACCACTCGGTGACCAGGTCCACGTCGTCCTCGGTCGCGGCCACCAGGCCGCCGGGAACAGGTGGTGGCCACGCCAGCTCGCCGAGCTCGTGCAGCCGGGTGTGCTGGCTGACCTGGACTCGCCCTCCGCCGAGTCGGGTCAGTTCGGCGGCACACAGGTCAACGGCGGGCAGGGCCCCGTTGACCGCGAGCACCTCCTCCTCGCGTTCGTGCAGTGCCTGCGCCAGCGCCACGGCCGCCTCGTCGGGCATGGGCAGCAGAAACGGCGGGTACGGGGCGAACGACGCCGAGCGCATCCCGGCACCGACCACGGCACCGGAGTCGTCGCTGACCACCAGCCACCAGGTGCGGTCGGGCGGCGAGATCCCCTCGGCCTGCTGCGACACCAGTCGGTGCGCGACGGTGGTCACGACCGTGCTGGCGACCGGGTCGGCGCTCAGGTAGTCACCTGCGGCGGCCAGGAACTCGCCCGGATCGGTGTAGAACCGCAGCCTCAGGCCGGCCATCGGGACAGTGCTCATCCGCGTACGCTAGCCACCCGCAGTGCCAGTCGGACACCGGTTTCCCACGAGCATCCGCGCAGTCGCAGGACCACGGCCCGGCTCTCCTCTCCGGCCTCCTCGGCGGGCCCGCGGCGACCCAGTTGATCAGCTTCCGGCCGGTCGCCCCGTCGGTCGTTCGTCGGCTCGACGAGAGCGCGGTCGGACGTGCCACGAGTGCTGGGCCTGCCGGCGGCGGCGACGGGAACGGTCGCCGCCGCCGGCCGGGCGTCAGAGGCGGGAGGTGAAAGTGGCCAGGAAGCGGTGTGGGGTGACCGCGCCGCTGTTGTCGAAGCAGATGACGTCGACGTCGGCGTTGGTCGTGTACGTCCAGGGCTGGGTGAGGTGGCAGTAGTTGCTGCCGGCGCCCTGCGCCACCACCTGGGCGTGAGTCTCCTTCAGCCCGACCTGCGGGAAGGTCGCCAGGTAGCGGCCGGCGGGCGCCAACGGTGCCACCGTGTTCGCGCCGACGCCAAGCACCGAGTTGTCGTTTGTCGGTCCGCCGACGCCGGTGCCCAGGTAACCGAAGTACGTCGGCGGCCCGAGGGAGCCGATCACCGGCCGCCGACGGTGGTACGAGAGGGCGAAGTCGGTGTTGACGAAAGCACCGGCCTGGTCGAAGCAGAAGACGTACACCTGCACGTCGCTTCCGACCGCTCCCCAGGAGTAGACCTTGCAGCGGCGCGGGCCGGCGTTCGGCTGCACGGCGGTGACCTGCACATTACCGGCGAGCAGTCCGGCCAGCCCCACGCCGGGCAGCCGGACCAGGTACTGCCCGACGCCCACCGGTCCGACCGTGTTCACGACGCCCGTGGAGCTGTACGACTGCACCACGACGCCGCTGCCCCACTGCACGTACGCATGGGAGGTGCCGGCCGGTAGTACGCCCGAGCTGGTCGTCCAGAGCACGGTGAACGGGGTGTCCTCGCGGGTGCCGCCCGGCTTGTGGCACTGCACGTCGACGATCTCGTCGGCGCCGGACTGGAACCAGCGAACCACCTCGCAGTAGTGACCGGTCCGGTTCACCGGGGTCACGTGCGGCACGCCCCGTGAGCTGGCACCCACCTGCGGGAAACGAACCTGGAACCGGCCGGGTGCCAGCTTGATGCCGTCGGCCCAGGCGGCGGGAAACGCGGTCTTCCAGCTGCCCCACTGCCGGCTGGTGTCCAGCACGGTCCAGACGGGCACGGTCGGGTCCTTGACGTACGCGAAGCCCCAGCGGTCGGCGGTGGCGGCCGCGACCGGGGCCGGCGGCGCGAGCGCGCTGGCGGCCAGGACGGCTGCCAGTGCTGCGGTGACGAACGATCGGAGACGCATCTTTCCTCCAGTCGACGGGAACATGTCGGGGAGGAGTGTGCGCCTGGTTATCTCGTGGTGACAGTCAGCTACCTCGGGTTCGGGTGTCGGCTGTCCGCTACTCGTCGCCCGTCGCAGTGCCAGGCGTACCGCACTGTTCGCCTGCACGACGACTCGGTGTGACGTGTCCGCCAGGTCCATCTATACGTATATATCCATGACTGCTCATCACCCACACCACTGCCACCACGACCGTCGAACCGACGACGACGTGCCGTACGGCCAGGTCGATGTTCCCGCTGGCTTCGGCCGGCGGGCGCTGCTTGCCGGCGCCGGCGGGACGCTGATGCTGGCCGCGCTGCCGACCGCGGCCCGGGCGGCCCACACGACGCTTGCCGGCGCCCCGACCGCCGCGGTCGGCGCCGGTCGGACATCTCTGATCACCCAGGGCACCACGTTGGTCCACACCGACATGCACAACCACACGGTTATGTCGGACGGTGACGGCAGCGCCGAGGCCGCATTCGCCTCCATGCGCGAGGCCGGGCTGGACGTCGCCGCGCTGACCGACCACGCCACGCTCTTCGCCATCGACGGGCTCAGCTCGTCCGAGTGGCGGACCGCCGGGGACCTGGCCAACGCCGCCAACGACCCGGGTCAGTTCACCGCAATCCGCGGGTTCGAGTGGTCGCACCCGCTGCAGGGGCACATCAACGTCTGGAACACCTCCGACTTCGCCGACCTGTTGCGGGCCGGCAGCCCCGGCAGCCTGTACAACTGGCTTACCGGGCGCCCCGGGGGTCTGGCGAGCTTCAACCACCCCGGCCGGGAGGCGGGACGGTTCAACAACTTCTCCTTCGACGCCGCCGCGCGCGATCAGCTCGTCGGGTTGGAGATGTTCAACCGGACCGACGACTTCCTCTTCGAGGGCTGGTCGTCGGGTGGGGCGTCACCGCTGGTGGCCTGCCTGAACGCCGGTTGGCGGCCGGCGCTGACCGGCGTCACCGACGAGCACGGCACGACCTGGGGCTTCCACGAGGGAAAGGGCCGCAGCGGCCTATGGGTCGCCGAGAACACCCGTGCCGCGGTGTTCGAGGCGATGGCCGCCCGCCGTTCCTTCGCCACCCGCGTGTCAGGGCTGCGAGTGGACGCGACGGCCAATGGCGTACGCATGGGTGGCGTGCTGAACGTGACCTCCGGCGACGTCCGGTTCCTGCTAGACCTGGACCGCGGCTCGGCCTGGGACGGCAAGCCCCTGCGAGTCCAGGTTCTCCGTCCCGGCACCTCGGCGCCGACAGTGGTCGACGTCATCGACACCGTCAACGGTCAGGTCACCGACTTCACCGTGCCGCTCGATGTCACCGACGGCGACTGGGTGGTGCTCCGTATCTCCGACCCGTCCCTGCCCAACGGCACCCCCGGCCCGGCCGGTCACCCGTGCAACGACTTCGCGGTGGCCTACACCAGCCCGTGGTGGCTGCGACCCTGACCGCTGCGGCGCTCGGGCATGACGGGGCTAGAGCGGAGGACGCGCCGCCGCGCCCGCGCCGATCTTGCACTTACTGTCGCCGGAAAGAGCGGGATGCCCACTATGTCGGGGCAGTAAGTGCAAGATCGCGGCCGACCCCGATCGATCATGGAGTTGTGGTGCCTGGTTTGGCGTCACTTGTGGACTTTGTCCACCACCACAACTCCATGATCGGCGGGGCGGGGCGGGGCGGGGCGGGGCGGGGCGGGGCGGGGCGGGGCGAGCGCGCGGTCTGGGGCGCGTGGGTGGGGCGCTGGCGGCGTGTCGGACATCAGCGACCTAACCTCCTAGGATGCCATGCGGGTTGTGTCTGCGCCCTCGCGTGACTCTCCGCAGATGGCTGCTCACCTGCGGAGACGGCCGTGTCGGCCCACCCGGGCCGGCTGAAAATTCACGCCGGAAGGCGGTAACCAAGTCGGCAGGCCAGTGCGTCAGGTAGGTGACGAGATCGCCGCTCCTGGCGGTCTGCCGGGGAGGGGTACGGGACATGGGCGACGTCCGTGGGCGTTTCAGGGACGATCTGGCCCGACACCCGGCCCCGCCGTTGGGCGAGCTGGTCCAGCAGGCGGTGGTGCAGGGACGCCGCCTGCGCCGCAAGCGTCGCCTTGCGCAGTTCGGCGCCGGCGGATCGGCGTTGGCGATGCTGCTCGTGATCGGTCTGGCCGCCGGGCCGCTTGGCTTCGGTGCGGATGACGCCGGTCAGTCCGGGGGGCCGAACTACGGTGCGCCGGGCGGGCCTGTCGACCCCACATCAGCCCCGTCCGGGTCCCCACCCGGGGTTCCGGGCGGGTTGCTTGGTGGTGGCGCGAAACAGGGCGGCGATCCGGATCCGTCGACGTCGCCTCCCAGGACCCGCGTGATCGACACGGTGAGGATCGGAGCGGGCCCGGGGGGTGAACTGGCGACCACCACACCGGAGGGCGCTCTGGACCTGTTGACCCGTCTGCTACCCAACGGCACGACGAGCGGCTATGTGAGCCTGCGGAGCAGCGGGGCTGGCCCTGGCATGCCGTACGTCCAGCTCTACCTGGACCGCGGCTACGGGCCGGGCATGCTGCGACTTGCCATCTACCGGGACAACCTCGGCGGCGACCCGCCCCCGGGAACGGTGGAGCTGACCGAGATACCCGACAACTGCGTACAGAACCAGATGGTCACCGTGCACCACCGCGATGGCCTCCGGGTCGACCTGATGATCGCCACCTGTCTGTTCTGGGAGGGCAAGGGGGCTACGCCGGCACCGTCGGTCCTCTCCCTGAAGGAGGCGATGCAGATCGCCGCCAACCCGACCTGGGGGACGAAACTGCCGGACGAGTTCGTCATCAACGGTGCCAAGAGATTCTCGACGCTGGTCCGGTCGAATGGCTGACGAAGACTTCGTGGAGTTCGCGCAGGCGGCTGCCAGTCCTCCTCGTCGTCCGCTGCGGCGGACGGCGCAACACCCGGCCGACCAGCACCGTGACCAC
>NZ_JBSGIV010000131.1:0-5836 GCF_053605225.1 Micromonospora sp. NPDC003944 | reverse complement strand
GTGGGGACCCCAAGCTACCGACCCGCCACGACGCCATACCGAGTACGGCTATCTGATCGTTGGCGTGGCCGCGATAGGCATCACTGTCACGCTCTTGCGGGGAATGTCCCCACTGTCGGGACAGAAAGTGCAAGATCGCGGGTCACTGTGCGAGTCGTTGGCAGGACAGGGCCGGTCCGCCATGGGGCGGGCCGGCCCTGTCCTGCTGTCGGGGTGTCTCAGCGGCCGCTGACCGAGGGTGCCGGGGCGGGTGATCCGCCGGCCACCGCGCCGGGATGTGCCGGGGCCACAGGTGCGGGCTTGAGCCCGGGCGGGACCGGCAGGGCGCTGCCCCGGGCGAACTCGTCCCAGCTCACGTTCCAGGCGGTCCAGCCGTTGCCCGGTTGCAGCTCCACCTCGGTGCCCTTGACGGTGACCAGGTCACCTACCTGTGTCACCCCCATCAACCAGTCGGCCGCCGTGGCAGAGACGTTCGCGCACCCGTGCGAGACGTTGGTGTTGCCCTGGTCCCCCTCGGACCAGGGGGCGGAGTGGATGAACTCGCCACCCCAGGTGTAGCGCTGGGCGTCGTCGACGTCGACCACGTACCCACCGTTCGGCTCGCCCCGGGTGTCGAAGGTGACCCGCTCGTGCTTCTCCATGATCACCATCTTGCCGCTGGAACTCGGCGTGCTCGGCTTACCCAGGCTGACCGGGATTCGGCGGACCTGCTTGCCGTCGCGCAGCACGGTCATCTGCTTGGTGGCGTTGTCGATCTCCAGCGAGACCTGACGGCCGATCTTGGACGTCGCGGTCCGCTCGGCGTCGCCGACCCGGTCCTTTCCGATCGGCAGACCCTCCAGACCGGCGCGGACGCTGATCGTGGTTCCGGGCTTCCAGAAATCGGGTGCGCGGTAATAGACCTGACTCCCATCCGCAAGCCACGACCAGGTGCCCGGCTGCGGCGGATTGGTCTTTACGAACAACCGCCGCTGGACATCCGCTCTGGCCTCTTTCGGAATTCCCGGGTCGAACGCCACCGTTACCGGCATCGCCGTGCCGTACGTCCGGTTGCCGTTGAAATAGAGCGTGCTCGTAATCTGCGGTTTGGTCGATTTGGCCATTGTCGTGAACGTGGTGGTGCGGGTGGTGGTGGCACCGGAGTCGCCGGTCGCGGTCACCTCGGCGGTGTACGTCCGTCGTGGTTGCAGCGGTGCGTTCGGCACCCAGCCGGAGCCGTCCTCGCGCGGCTCGGCGTTGACCTGCTTGCCCTTGTCGTCGGTGAGGCGTACGCCGGTGACCCGCCCGCCCTTGACCACGGTGCCCACCTCGGCGCTGACCGGGACGTCCCGGGCCTTGTCCCCAGGTGTCACGGCGAGTTCCGGCGGGGCGGCGTGCTTCTTGGCCGAGCCGGTCGCCGACCCCCGGTCGGCGGTGCACGCACCCAGAACGAGTGGTGCGGCCGCGATGGTTACCGCCAACAGCGTCAATCGCCGCCTAGACGTCATCTTCAGTCCCCCCGTTTTCGGCTTCCCTCCGCCACATTCTGACCCGCCCAACAGGAGTATCCGCGGTATTCAGAAATAATCGTCAGCGCATTTAGCCGGCACATTTTCCAACAATGTTCCAGTTGGCGGAACAGGGGTTCGACCGACCTTTGTCATCCGCTTTGCTCCGCTTGAGCGACCCATCGCCGACTGTCCGAATGATGGGGTGTGACGCCTGGCGGGGGTGCGGACCTGAGGAGCGCCACGCCACCCCGAAGCGGCACGGCCCCTGAGCCACCCGGACCCGCCCGGACCGCCCGGACCGGCCCTGACCCGCCCGCTCTCGCCCTGACCCGCCCGGACTCGCCCAGCCGAGCCACCGACATCAGGGGCCGCGGCTCGCCGTAGGTGGCGAGTCACCAGCTACACAACGGGCCCTGCAGAATCATGCGCAACATTTGTCCGTTTCGCGGGTGTCAGCACGCTCGCCTCGGTCGGTGGTCCACTCGGCTTCCATGAAGTCGCGCGGTCAGCAGACCCGGGACACCGCGACTTCCGTGAACCCGAGTGGATCATGAGCCAAGGGCCGACTGAGCCGGGGCGGGGCGGCTAGGACGGGCCGGACGGCCGGATCGGCTGAAGCCGAGGGCGGTGGGAGGCGGGGCAGCACGAGCGGCCGAGCAGAGCCGGGCGGACCGGGCCGAGGGCTCGGCGCGGACCACCGCGACGCCGGACCAGCGCGAGGCCCAACCAGCGCGACGCCGAACCAGCGCGACGCCGGACCGGGGGCACGACATTGCCGGCCGGCGCGGAAGAAGTAGAAGGTCAGCCGGGTGGCGCACCTCGTGGGCGAGCTTTTGTCAGTTGAAGCGAAACTTCTGCCGAACGCGACGAAGCTTTGCCTTTGTCCGGACGCAAGGGTAGGGTCTGGATCTAGATAGAGGGTTGCCCATTCGTCGATCAGCTCGCCGCCACCTCTGCCGGGTCGCCGCGTTCCGCCCCCGATGGGTACGGGCCGCACCCGCGTCGTTCCTTACCGTCCAGCCGGAGCCCGCCTCCGGCCGGTTCGGCGCGCCCGACAGACGGCAGTCAGGTCGACCGCCGCCGACGGCATACCCGCCGTCAGGAAGGGACCACCACCATGGATCACCAACTCAACCGACCGGGGCCGACACCGGCGTCCGAGCCGGTCAGCCGGCGTGGAGTGCTGCGCGCCGCGACCGTCTCCGCGGCTGCCGTCGGCGCCGCCGGTCTCCTTGGCGGCCCGGCCGCCGCCGCGCCCGCCGCGTCCGGTGGGCAGGCCCAGGGCCGCCGGCGGGTGCCGGTGGACCGGATCAGCATCCAGCTCTACACGCTGCGTGACCAGCTCGCCGCGGACCTGCCCGGCAGCCTGGACGCGCTGCGCCGGATCGGTTACCGGCGCGTGGAGCACGCTGGCTTCGTCGGTCGTACGGCCGCACAGTTCCGGGCCGCGCTCGACGAGGCCGGGCTGCGTTCCACCTCGGGGCACGTCGGCATTCCGCAGCCGTTCGACGCCGCCACCTGGGAGCAGGCCCTCGCCGACGCCAACGTGGTGGGCTGCAAGAAGATCGTCCACCCGTACTTCGGTCGGGACGCGGCCGGCCAGCCGATCCGGGACCCTGCCGTCTACCGGGCCCTGGCTCGGGACCTGAACAAGGCCGGGCGGCTCGCCGAGCGCGCCGGGCTCGAGTTCGGCTACCACAACCACCAGCTCGAGTTCGTGCCGCTGACCGGCGGCTCGACCGGGTTCGACATCCTCAGCGGGCAGACCGACCCGCGGCTTGTCCACTTCGAGCTTGACCTGTACTGGACGTGGCGGGGTGCGCACGACCCGGTCGACGTGATCCGGGCCAACCGCGGCCGGATCCGCCAGGTGCACGTCAAGGACCTCGACGTCGAGGGTGGCTTCGCCGATCTCGGCGACGGTGTCATCGACTTCGGCCGCATCTTCGCCCACGAGCGGGAGGCCGGCATCGAGGAATACATCGTGGAGCGTGACGACGCGGGCACCGCGCCGCGCTCCCCCGCCGATGCCCTGGACACCGCTCGCGTCGGCTTCGACTATCTCGCTTCACTTCGGTACTGACACCACTCCGGGGGACTCACCTGATGAACAGGACCGCATTCGCGTCCGCCCTGCTGCTGGTGACGGCCGGCCTGGCCGTACCGCCGTCGGCAGCGTCCGCCGCACCGGCCCCACCGCCGGACAGCAGCTTCCAGAAAGTGACACTTAACGACTTCCCGGGCGAGCCGATGAGCCTCGCCGTCCTGCCCGACCTGCGGGTGCTGCACACCTCCCGCACCGGTGAGGTCCGCATCCACGACCCGCGCACCGGGCTGAACACCCTCGCCGCCGACATCCCGGTGTACGAGCACGACGAGGAGGGGCTGCAAGGGGTCGCCATCGACCCGAACTTCGCCCAGAACAAGTGGGTGTACCTCTACTACTCGCCGCCGTTGGACACGCCGGTGGACGACCCGGCGACCCCGGGCGTCAACGAGGGCGACGCGCCGGAGACCGGCACCGAGGCGGACTGGCAGCGCTTCAAGGGCGCGCTGCGGCTGTCCCGGTTCAAGCTGGACGGGCAGAGGCTGAACCTCGCCAGCGAGCAGCAGATCATCGACGTGCCCACCGACCGGGGCATCTGCTGCCACGTCGGCGGCCAGATCGACTTCGACAGCAAGGGCAACCTGTACCTGTCGACGGGTGACGACACCAACCCGTTCGCCTCCGACGGCTACATCCCGATCGACGAGCGGGCCGACCGCAACCCGGCGTACGACGCCCAGCGCACCTCGGCCAACACCAACGACCTGCGCGGCAAGCTGCTGCGCATCAAGGTGAAGGCCGGTGGTGGTTACACGGTGCCGGCTGGCAACCTGTTCAAGCCGGGCACGGCGCAGACCCGCCCAGAGATCTACGCGATGGGGCTGCGCAACGCGTTCCGGTTCGCCGTCGACAAGCGCACCGACGACGTGTTCGTGGGCGACTACTCCCCGGACGCGTCCAACCCGAACCCGGAGCGCGGGCCGGCCGGGCATGGTCGGTGGATGCGCGTCGACAAGCCGGCGAACTATGGCTGGCCGTACTGCGTGACGCCGACGATCGCCTACCGCGACTACGACTTCGCCACCGGTGAGTCCGGCGCCACGTTCAACTGCAAGCGCCCGGTCAACGACTCACCGCACAACACCGGTAAGCGCGTGCTGCCGCCGGTCGAGCAGCCCGAGGTCTGGTACGCGGCCGCCCCGTCGGCCGAGTTCCCGCAGTTGGGCACCGGCGGCATCTCTCCGATGGGTGGCCCGGCGTACGAGTACGACGGGACCAGCACGTCGCGCACCCGCTGGCCGGCCTACTACGACGGGGTGCCGCTGTTCTACGAGTGGTCCCGCGACTACATCAAGGAGTTCCGCCTCGACTCCGACGGCGACGTGACGGACATCCGTCCGGTGGCGCCGTCGCTCGTCGTGGACAACCCGATGGACATGGAGTTCGGCCCGGACGGCGCGCTCTACGTGCTGGAGTACGGCGACGGTTACTTCGCCGAGAACCCGGACGCGCAGCTGTCCCGGATCGACTTCGTCCGGGGCAACCGGACCCCGATCCCGAAGATCAGTGGCACGCCGACCGTCGGGCAGGCCCCGCTGACCGTCGCGTTCTCCAGCGCCGGCACGACCGACCCGGACGGTGACAAGCTGAGCTACGCGTGGGACTTCAACGCGGACGGCTCGGTGGACAGCACCGCTCCGAACGCGAGCTGGACGTTCCCGGAGAACGGCTCGTACACGCCGACGCTGAAGGTGACCGACCGGACCGGACGGTCCGCCTCGGCTACCCTGCCGCTGCTGGTCGGGCCGACCGCGCCGGTCGTCGAGTTCGTCGCTCCGGAGGCCGGGCAGCCGTTCCAGTTCGGGCAGACGGTCGCGTACGAGGTGAAGGTCACCGACGACCTGCCGGTGGACTGCGCCCGGGTGAAGGTCACCTACGTCCTCGGGCACGACGAGCACGGGCACCCGTTGTCCACGTCGACGGGCTGCACCGGAAGCATCCCCACCTTCCTCGACGGTGGGCACAGCGGCGCGGACAACCTGACCGCGGTGTTCGTGGCGGAGTACACCGACGCCCCGACCGACCCGGGCGTACCCCCGCAGTCCGCTTCGGCGACTGTGGTGCTGGACCCGACCCCGGTTGCCGGCCTGGCCGGCTGACCACCTTCTTCGAGACAGCGGCGGGGGGGGGGGGGTGTGGGGCGGCCCCCCCCCCCGGGTAGGGCCCGGGGGGGCGGGGGGGGCGGCCCGGCCACTCGTGGGGCTCGCGGTTTTGTGGCCCCCCCCCCCCCCCCCCCCCC
>NZ_JBSGIV010000130.1:0-5904 GCF_053605225.1 Micromonospora sp. NPDC003944 | reverse complement strand
GAGAGGGGGGCACCGGGAGCGGTCACCGGCGCACCTTCCCTCAGTCGGCGGCGACCGGCTGACGGGCCGCCCGAGCCGACCGTACCAACCGGACGACGACCACGATCACCAACAGCGTCATCAGTGGCGCCCCGATGGTCTTGGTGTACCGGGGCAGGCCGGTGCCGTCGGGCAGCACCAGGAAGGAGGCGACCAGGGCGACCACGGTGAACCATCTGGTGCGCTTGGCGGTGGCCGCCAGCACGAAGAGCGGCCAGGTCCAGTACCAGGGGTGTACGACGGGGGCGAGCGCGACGGTGAGGGCCAGCGCGAGGCCGGCGTGGTACAGCGGGTCGCGGGTGCGGGCCCGCCACCAGAGCCAGACGAGCAGGACGGCCAGGACGACCACGGCGATCCCGCGGGTGACCGGCAACGCGTCGATGTGACCGCCGAACAGCGCCGCGACGTAGCCGACCGTCTGCCCGACAGCCGTCGGCGGGGACGTCCAGGCGATGGCGGCGCCCCCCTGGGACAGCCCGCCGACCCAACCGAAGTCGAGCCCACCGGCGACGGTCACGCCGACCACCGTGGCGACGGCGCCGCCGACCACCCAGCCGCCGTCGCGGATCAGCGTTCGGATCCGGTACGGCCCGACGGTGGCGGCCAGCGCGGCGAACGGCACCACCACCACGGCGGTCACCTTGATCGCGACGGCGACTCCGAGGAGCAGGCCGCCGACCAGCAGCATCGTGCGCCGGCCGGGGTGCGCCGCCACCACGGCCAGCCCGCCGACCAACGCGGCGAGCATCAGTACGTCGTTGTGGGGGCCACCGATCAGGTGCGCGGCGACCAGCGGGGATCCCAATGCCAGCCACACCGCCCGCTTCGGCGGCACACCGGCCCGACGCGCAAGCGCCGGCAGGGCCCACGCCGTGAGGAGTACGCCGACGAGCGACAGTGCCCGGAACACCACGATGCTCGCGGTCAGCGAACCGGTGGCCTTCACCACGGCGCCCGCGATGAGCACGAACAGCGGCCCGTACGGCGCCGGGGTGTCGCGCCAGATGACCGAGACGGTGTCCAGCCAGGGGCAGGGCAGCGCCGAGACGCCCTGCTCGTACGGGCTGATGCCGCCGACGAAGCTGGCGCCCTGGCAGGCGTACGCGTACACGTCCCGGCTGCCGAAGGGTGGTGCGACAAGCAACGGCAGCAGCCAGAGCCCGACGGTGACCAGGGCCCACCGCGTCGAGGGTCCCCCGTCGCGAAGTGCCCACCAGGCGTACGCCATCAGGCCGGTGCCGACCAACCAGGCGGCGAGGACCAGCGGGCCGTGCGACCCCTGCCAGATGCTGACCGGGGTGCTGCGCAGGGGGCCGCCGGGGAACGCGCCGCCGAGGAAGGCGGCGAGCGCGAGCAGCATCGAGCCGGCGAGGCCGGTCCAGCGCGCGAGGTGGGAAGGCACGCCGGACATGCTGCCAGCAGCACGACGGGACGCCGACGGCAGCACCCGGACGGTCAGCAGTGCCGGGCCGGTGTCAGCGCGCTGGAGAGCGTGTAGTCACCGGCGGCACGGACCCGTACCTCGGTCCACCCGTCCTCGCCCGGTCGCAGGCAGCCGTCCGGGCCGTCCAGCGTGAGCCAGCGTGACCAGCGCACCCGCAGCGGCACGTCCCCCGGTGTGGCGGTCAGCCGGACCGCGCCGCGCTCGGAGGCGACGAGCCGGCCCGGGGCACCGACGAGCGGGGTCGGGTCGACCACCGCGTACATCCGCCAGGTCGGGTCGCTCCAGACTTCCCGCAGGTACGGCAGGCCGCCGCGGACGAGCGCGGCCTCGTCGCGCCCCCACCTGTCGGCGGGGGCGTCCGGGGCGAGCACCACGTAGGTCACCGCCTCGTGCCGTAACCACTGCTCGTACGTCTGCGTGCTGAGGCTGCCGTCGTAGAACAGCGCGTTGCGGTCGCTGTCGACCTGGCGTTCCCAGCCTCGGGCCAGCGGCACGGTCGGCGGCAGGTACGCGGACTCCCAGTGGTCGCGCAGCGGCACCACCTCGACCCGCCCGGCTGGTTGTCGGCGGTCGAGTTCGGCGACGAGCGGTGTGTAGAAGCTCGCAACGCTCTCCGGGGAGCCGGCACGGGTCACGTCGCTCACCATCACCGGCGACTGCCACCACACCGTCGCGGCGAGCAGCCCGGCCAGCCACGGCCCCGGCAACGCGGCGTACCCGGCCAGCACGGGCAGGGCGAACAACATCGGCAGCCGTAGCGCGTTGGAACCGATCGGGCTGGGCACGTAGTACGCCCCGACCAGGAGCAGCACGGTGAGCGCCGCGCCGATGCGCAGCACCCGGCGGCGACGCGGCAGCACGACCGCCACCAGCACCGCGAGCGCGACGTTGATGCGCATCGACTCGGCCGAGTACGGCTGGGTGCCGCCGTTGCCGAAGCCGAACGCGATCGGGGCGAGCGTGACGGCGGGCGCCACGGCCAGGACGAACCCCTCGGCCAGCGGTCGCTCGGCCCGCCAGCCTCCGGGCAGCGGGCGGCCCGGCCCGTCACCGGTCCGCACGGCGGCCAGCAGCAACGCCGCGCCGGCCAGCCCGGTGAACAGGCCGGCGACCGGGCTGGCCGCCGTCGCCAGGGCGGCGCAGCCGGCGGCGAGCGTCAGCCGGAGCCAGCGTGGTGGGCGTTCGGCGCTCACCGCGCAGAGCGCCAGCAGCCCGAACGCCAGCCCGACCGCGAAGGTGATCCGACCGCTGGCCAGGTTGCCGACGAGCACCACCGCGCCGAGGACGCCGGCCAGCAGCGGCCGGCGGGCCCGGTTGCGGGTGAACAACCAGCCCAGCGCGGCAGCGCCGACCACGGCGGCGACCGCCCCGAGCGGACGCACCCCGATCAACGCGCCCCACCGGGCGGTGAAGAGGCTGTAGCCGTACTGGTTGACGCCGCCGTACCAGCCGAAGTCGACGGGCGCGGCCCCGTACCGCTCGGTGAACCCGGCACGGGCGACCTGCGCGGCGAGGTCGGTGCCCATCGGTGGTGCGAGGAGGAACGCGACGGCGAGCACCACCGCGACCCCGGTCGCCGCCACCCCGCCGGTGCCCGCGATGCGCCGCCCGGTGGGGCGCGGCGACGCGTCAGGCATCGAGGACCCGTTCGGCCGCGGCGCGGGAGCGGCGGGCGGTGCGCAGGTACTCGTCGAGGAACTCCCCCGGGTCGTCGCGGCCGAGCAGCCCGACCACGCCGGCCAACTCCACCCCGTGCCGGGGCAGCTGGTCGCCGGCCCGGCCCCGGACCAGCATCAACGCGTTGCGGACCTGCGCGGCCAGGGCCCAACCGGCGGCCATCTCCGCGGCGTCCGTCGGGTCGACCAGGCCGGCCCGCTCGGCCGCCGCGAGGGCGTCGAGGGTACGCGTGCCGCGCAGCTCCGGATTCGCGCCGGCGTGCCGGAGCTGGACGAGCTGCACCGCCCACTCCACGTCGGCGAGCCCCCCACGACCCAGCTTGGTGTTGGTGGCCGGGTCGGCTCCCCGGGGCAGTCGCTCGTTCTCCACCCGGGCCTTGATCCGCCGGATCTCCACGACCTGCTCGCGGGTCAGCCCGCCGGCCGGGTAGCGCACCGGCTGGATCATCGACTCGAACTCGGCGCCCAGGTCGGCATCTCCGCAGACGAACCGGGCGCGCAGCAGTGCCTGCGCCTCCCACACCCGCGACCAGCGGGCGTAGTACGCGGCGTACGCGGCGAGACTGCGGACCAGCGGACCCTGGCGGCCCTCCGGCCGCAGGTCGGCGTCGACGCCGAGCGGCGGGTCCGGGGCCGGCACCCCGAGCAGTCGGCGCAGCTCCTCGGCGACGGCGTGCGCGGCGGCGCTGGCGGCGCTCTCGCTGCCGCCCGGTGGCGGGTCGTAGACGAAGAGCACGTCGGCGTCGGAGAGGTAGTTCGACTCGTACCCGCCGAGCCGACCCATGCCGATCACCGCGAACCGCAGCCCCTCCGGCGCCGGCTGGCTGGCCTGGGCGGCCCGCAACGCGGCGGCCAGGGTGGCGTCGGTGACGTCGGCGAGCGCCGTGCCGACCGCGGTGATGTCGGACAGCCCGGCGGCCGGCCGGGTCGCGCCGTCCGGTCGGGTGGGGCTGGGCGCGAGCGCACCCGCCCGGCAGAGCACGTCGGCACAGGCCACCCGGACCAGCTCGCGACGGCGCAGCGCGCGCACCGCGCTCGTCGCCTCGACCGGGTCGCTGTGCCGGGCCGCCGCCGCCAAGAATCCCTCCCGCAGCACCTCCGGCGCGCGTGGCGCCAGCTCGTTCTCCTCGGCCAGCAGCCGCAACGCCTCCGGGTCGCGGGCGAGCAGGTCGGCGACGTACCGGGACAGCGCGAGGACCCGGGCCAGCCGCCGGGCCACCGGGCCGCCGTCGCGCAGCAGCCGCAGGTACCAGGGCGTGCTGCCCAGCTTGTCGGAGACCTTCCGGTAGTTGAGCAGCCCCCGGTCCGGCTCCGGCGCGTCGGCGAACTCGCTGAGCAGCACCGGCAGCAGGGTGCGCTGGATCGCGGCCGTGCGGCTCACCCCGCCGGTGAGCGCCTGGAGGTGACGCAACGCCCCGGCCGGGTCGGCGAAGCCGAGGATCTCCAGGCGGTTCCTGGCCGCCTCCGGGGTGAGTCGCAGCCCGTCGGCCGGCACCCGGGCCACCGACTCCAGCAGCGGCCGGTAGAGCAGTTTGGCGTGCAGTCGGCGTACCTCGGTGGCGTGGGTGACCCACTCGGCCCGGAAGCTCTCCACGGCGCTGCGCCCCGGCGCGGCCGTGAAACCCAGCGCGGCGGCGAGCCAGCGCAGCGCGCCCGGCTCGGCGGGCACGGTGTGCGTACGACGCAGGCCCTGCAGTTGCAGCCGGTGCTCGACGCTGCGCAGGAAGCGGTAGCCGCGCAACAGGGCCTCACCGTCGGCCCGCCCGACGTAGCCGCCGGCGACGAGCGCGCGCAACGCCGGGATGGTGCCGGGCGCGCGAAGCGTCTCGTCGCCGCGACCGTGTACGAGTTGCAGCAGTTGGACGGCGAACTCGATGTCGCGCAGCCCACCCGGACCGCGCTTGATCTCGCGCTCCAACTCCTTCGGCGGGATGTGGTCGATGATCCGGCGACGCATGGCGCGGACGTCCTCGACCGCCTCGGGCCGCTCGGCCGCCCGCCAGACCAGCGGCGCGAGCTGGTCGATCCACTCCTGGGCCAGCGGCAGGTCCCCGGCGGCCGGGCGGGCCTTGAGCAGCGCCTGGAACTCCCAGGTGCGCGCCCACCGCCGGTAGTAGGCCAGGTGGCTGGCCAGGGTCCGCACCAGCGGGCCACGGCTGCCCTCGGGCCGCAGTGCGGCGTCCACCGGCCAGGCGACCAGACCGCAGATGGAGATCAGACGGGTCGCCACCAGGGTCGCGGCGGGCAGGTCGGCGTCCTCGGCGGCGACGAAGATGACGTCCACGTCGGAGACGTAGTTCAGCTCGCCGCCGCCGCACTTGCCCATCGCCACGACCGCGAGCCGGGGCCGCTCGGTGCCCTCCGCCAACTCCTCGACCGCTATCTCGTAGGCGGCGGACAGCGTCGCGTCGGCCAACGCGGAGAGCGCCGCCATCGTCTGCTCCAGGCCGCGACCGCCGGTCAGGTCGGCCGCCGCGATCCGCAACAACGCCAACCGGTACGCGGTCCGCAGCGCCGCCACCGGGTTGCCGCCGTCGGTCGGCTCCAGCCGCCCCTCGGCGGCCGGGGCGAGCCCGTCCGGGGCCGTCCGCAGCACCCGGTAGTGCTCGGGGTGAGCCACCAGATGGTCACCGAGCGCCGACGACGCACCGAGCACCGCGATCAACCGCCGCCGCAGCCCGGGGTCCCCGTGTACGTCCGCGAGCAACGGCGACTCGACGCCAGGTTCCGTGGCGCTGCCGTCCG
>NZ_JBSGIV010000129.1:0-6105 GCF_053605225.1 Micromonospora sp. NPDC003944 | reverse complement strand
GTGGCGCAACCGCGACTGGGTGCGCGGCCGGCGGCGGCAACTACAGGCCGAACGCCGGGTGCCGGACGGGGTCATCGCGGAGCTGATGACCGGTCGGGTCACCCCCTCCGGGGTGCCGACCACGCCGGGCCTGGGCGCCTTCAACGCCGTCGCCGGCGGTTACTGGGCCCTGACCAGGCCCCTGCTGCGCCGAGGATGACCGCTGGTGCCGGCCCCGAAGAGGGGCCCGGCACCAGCGGGCGAAACCCTAACGCTCGCCGCCCTCCGCGGGCCGGTCCTCCAGGTCCGCGGAGCCGGCCGACGTCGTCGGCTTGTGCGCTTCCGTGGTCGGTACGACGGGTTCACCGGGACCACCGGCCGCCCCCGTCGACTGGCCCTCGGCCGCCGCGTCCCCGTCCAGCAGGGCGGTCAGCGCGGCACCGGTGATCCGCCGGAACGTCCGGCCGATCCGCTGGCGGTCCAGGACAGCCACCTCGAGCTGGTTCGCGGCGATCGTCCGGGCGGCACCGCCCTCACCACCGACGCTGCTCAGCGCCTGCACCGCCACCTTGACCGCCTCGGCCAGGGACATGTCCGACCGGTGCTGCGACTTCAACACACCGGTGATCGCCTCGGCCTGACCGCCCATGGCCATCCGGCCCGGCTCGTCGTTGACCGAGCCGTCGTAGGTCAGCCGGTACAGCTCGTCCGCGTCCGCGGTGGCACCGACCTCCGCCACGCAGATCTCCACCTCGAACGGCTTCGACTGCTCGGTGAAGATCGCGCCCAGGGTCTGTGCGAACGCGTTGGCCAGGGCCCGGCCGGTGACGTCACGCCGGTCGTAGCTGAGCCCGTTCAGGTCGGCCATCCGGACACCGGCGCGGCGCAGGTTCTCGAACTCGTTGTACCGGCCGACCGCGGCGAACCCGATCCGGTCGTAGATCTCGCTGACCTTGTGCAAGGCGCTGGAGAGGTTCTCCGCGACGAAGAGGACCCCGCCGGAGTAGCTGAGGACCACCGCACTGCGACCCCGAGCGATGCCCTTGCGGGCCAACTCGGAGCGGTCGCGCATGATCTGTTCGGGAGAGGCGTAGAACTGCATGGCCACGTCGGCGGTTCTCCTTACGGCGCTGTGCTGACGACTGCTGACTGGTGGGGTGCGGGTCTCAACCGCCCGGGTTCTCCATCCGGCCGGCGACCACACCCTCGGCGATCGCCGCCGTCTCGGTGTCGGTCAACCGGCGGGTGCCCTCGGCGGTCGCGGTCATCACCACGGGGTAGATCCGGCGGGTCAGGTCCGGACCACCGGTCGCGGTGTCGTCGTCGGCCGCGTCGTAGAGGGCCTCGACCGCCAGCCGGGTCGCGTCCTCGACGGACAACCCGGCCCGGAAACGCTTCTTCAACGCGGACTTGGCGAACAGCGACCCGGACCCGATCGCGTCGTAGCCGGTCTCCTCGTACGGGCCGCCCGTCACGTCGAAGCTGAAGATCCGACCGGCCCCCGCCGGGTCGGCGGCGGCCAGGTCGAACCCGGCGAAGAGCGGCACCACTGCCAACCCCTGCATGGCCGCGCCCAGGTTGCCGCGGATCATCGAGGCCAACCGGTTGGCCTTACCGTCCAACGAGAGCATCGCGCCCTCGATCTTCTCGTAGTGCTCCAGCTCCACCTGGAACAGTCGCATCAGCTCGATGCCGATACCCGCGGTGCCCGCGATGCCGACGAGCGAGTACGCGTCGGCGGGGTGCACCTTCTCGATGTCGCGCTGGGCGATCAGGTTGCCCATGGTGGCCCGTCGGTCGCCCGCCATCACCACACCCTCGGCGGCCGCGATGGCCACGATGGTGGTCGCGTGCGGCGCCAGGTCGGCGGCCATGCCCGGCGGCAGCGCTCGCCGACCGGGCAACATCTCGGGGGCCACCCGACCTAGGAACGTCGTGAAGGAGGACGTCCCCGCGTTGGTGAACACATCTGGTAGACGCCCGGATGGATCAAAGCCCGCTGCCACGTGGTTCCTCTCAGGTACGTGATCGCCCTGGCCAGCCTCATGGGACTGTCACGGAACTGGCCAAGACCACCGTTGCAGTTGAAGCAGAGTATCCCGCGCACCCATCCGTTGCGATGGTCGTGGTCCAGATGTTGCGGGTCGGCAGGTGGCACTCGCGGCTTCCGCCGTAGAGCCGCTGGGCAGTCTCCTTGCCGCGGGCATGCGGGCGCACCGCGCCCGAGGGGTCCGCCAAACCGGACATATATGCCTATTGTCCCCCTTTTTGGACGTAACCTCTCACGAATTCCTCTGCGTTCTCTTCGAGGACGGAGTCGATCTCGTCGAGGAGGTCGTCGACGTCCTCGGTGATCTCGGCGTGCCGCTCGGCCACCTCGGGGTTGGCCTCGGTGGTGACGTCCTCGATTTCCTCGCCCTGACGGGACTTGCCGGACTGCGACTGGCCGCCGCTGTCATGAGTGGCCATGGCTGTCTCCTCCACGATCGTCTGCGATGAACTTACCTCGCGCGGGCGACGAAAAGCCCGCCGCGCGCCGGGTTGCGGCGCACGGCGGGCAATCGAAACCGGGGTCAGCCCCCGGTCAACGTCTCCAGCAGGTCCTTGGCGCTCGCGCAGCGGTCGAACAATGCCCCGACGTGGGCGCGCGTGCCCCGCTCGGGTTCCATCATCGGCACCCGGACCAGCGACTCCCGACCCACGTCGAAGATCACCGAGTCCCAGCTGGCGGCAACCACCTCGGAGGCGTACTGGGCGAGGCAGCGGCCGCGGAAGTAGGCCCGGGTGTCCTCCGGCGGCTCGGTCATCGCGCTGCGCGTCTCGTCGTCGGTGAGCAACGTCTTCATCGCCCCCCGGCTGACCAGCCGGTGGTAGAGGCCCTTCTCCGGCCGGACGTCGGAGTACTGGAGGTCGACGAGCTGGAGCTTGTGCGAGCCCCAGCCGAGCTTCTCCCGCTCCCGGTAGCCCTCCAACAGCCGCAGCTTCGCCACCCAGTCCAGCTCGTCGGCGCAGAGCATCGGGTCCCGGCCGAGCCGGTCCAGGATGCTCTCCCAGCGGTCGAGCACGTCGATGGTCTGCTCGTCGGCGTCGGTGCCGTACCTGTCGTCGACAAAGGACCGGACCCGCTCCAGGTAGGCCCATTGCAGGTCGAGCGCGGTGAGCCGGCGGCCGTCGCGCAGTCGCATGCGGTGCGTGAGGGAAGGGTCGTGGCTGACGGCACGCAGCTCGCTGACCGGGTCGGCGATGCCGAGGTCACTGCCGAGGGCCTTCTCCTCGATCATGGTGAGGATCAGGGCGGTCGTGCCCACCTTGAGGTAGGTGGAGATCTCGGAGAGGTTGGCGTCGCCGATGATGACGTGCAGCCGGCGGTACTTGTCGGCGTCGGCGTGCGGCTCGTCGCGGGTGTTGATGATCGGCCGCTTGAGGGTGGTCTCCAGACCCACCTCGACCTCGAAGAAGTCGGCGCGCTGGGAGATCTGGAAGCCGCTCTGGCCGCCGTCCTGGCCGATGCCGACCCGGCCGGCGCCGCAGACGATCTGCCGGGTGACGAAGAACGGCGTCAGGTACGCCACGATGTCGGCGAACGGGGTCTGCCGACGCATCAGGTAGTTCTCGTGGGCGCCGTAGCTGGCGCCCTTGTTGTCGGTGTTGTTCTTGTAGAGGTGGATCGGTTGGGTGCCCGGGATGGTGGCGGCCCGGCGGGACGCTTCGGCCATCACCCGTTCACCGGCCTTGTCCCAGCGCACGATGTCCCGGGGCGTGGTGACCTCCGGGGTGGAGTATTCGGGGTGGGCGTGGTCGACGTAGAGCCGTGCGCCGTTGGTGAGTATCACGTTGGCCAGGCCGAGGTCTTCGTCCGCGAGGGCTTCGGCGGGGTCGTACGCGGCACCGGAGTAGGTGAAGCCGCGGGCGTCGCGCAGCGGTGACTCTTCCTCGTAGTCCCACCGGGCCCGGCCGCCCCGGTTGAGCTCCGGACGTGCGCCGTAGGCGTTGACCACCTGCGATGAGGTGACCATCGGGTTGGCTCCGGCCTGCCCGGGCACGGAGATGCCGTACTCGACCTCGGTGCCCATGATCCGTCTTACACTCATCGACCTACCCGTTTCGCTCGCCCGACCCGGTCCCCGTCAGGTCGAGCGTAGTCCGCCCTGGGCACCTGCACTCTGTAGGTGAGGGCCGGCGGGCCGGAACAGTTCGGTGGATTCGGCGTCGGACGGCGCGGCTGCCGGCGTCGGTTCGTCGGTCGCGGCGGGGCGCGTGGTCCAGATGAGCCACCCGAACAGCACCAGGCCGACGCTAGCGCTCAGCAGCGGGATCGCCGAGCCGACCACCGGGTGCCAGTCGCCGGCGAGCGGGTTGAGGCTGCTCAGCCCGAGGTTGGCGGGCAGGCCGTTCTGCCAGCGGACCATCGTGTACGCCAGGCAGAAGAGGTGGATCGGCAGGAGCAGCAGTACGGCGAGTCGGGTGAACGAGCGGGCCCGGGCGATCTCGAAGCCGCGTTGTTCGGCGACCCAGGCGGCGTAGAGCAGGACACCGACGAGCATGGGCAGCATGTAGCGGCCCTGGGTGACGAACCCGCTCTCGTTGACCAGGGCGATCTGCATGAGGGAGGGGACGGCCACGCCGCCGCCGAGCAGCACGAGCAGGCGCCACCGGTCGAGGGTGCTGCCCCAGACGACGCCGATGAGCAGCAGCGCTCCGGCAACGAGTTGCCAGATGACGTACGGCGGGGCGGGCATCCGCGTGTCCAGCCAGGAGGTGACCCCGACGATCTGGTCGAGGTATCCCCGCCACCGGTCGGCCTCGCGCAACGCGGCCTGGCCGTAGGTGAGCCGGTCGGCGGAGTAGTTGCCGAGGTCGGAGGTCTGTTGGCGGACGGACCAGGCGAGCACGGCGAGGGTGGACAGCACGATGCCGCCGGCCCAGAGTTGGGCGGCCCGGTCTCGGAGCAGGCCGGCGAGGTTGCTGCGGCGCAGGGGGAAGGCGAACGCGACGAAGGCGGTGGCCAGCCAGAGCGGGCCGGTCTGGCGCAGCACCGCCAGGAGCAGCGCGCTGATCCCGACGAGGAGGATGAGGCCGCGTCGTGGCCCGGGTGGGCCGAGCAGCAGGGGGATGACGGCGCTGAAGAAGGCGATGCCGGCGGCGATCTCCAGGCCGTTCGGGTTGACCGCGCTCGCCATGTGCACGGCCATCGGGGTGGTGACGACGACCAGGGCGCCGAGCATGAGGCCGCGGCGGGAGCGGTTGCGGATCACGACGTACGCGCAGGCGAGCAGCGCGGCGCAGCACAGGGCGCTGATCATGCGGGCGAGCAGGACGCCGGACCAGCCGGGCCAGAGGACCGTCGGCGCGCCGACGAGGGCGTAGTAGGCGGGGAAGTAACGGCCGGCACCGGTGCCGGCGCGGGTCGGGGTGTCGTCGCTGCCGGGTGGCTGGGCGCAGGCCGCCGATACTTCTTTCTTGAACTGCCAGCACTGTTCGCGGACGAGACCGCCGGGGACGGTCTGGAAGGCTCCGGTGCCCTTCTTCGCGGCGGCCGGCGGGGGCGCGATCTGCCCGGCGGCGACGCCGGCCGCCCGGACGACGTGCTCGCGCTCATCCGGAGTGCCGTCGTAGGGGGCGGCCATCGACCAGGCGAAGATGATCAGGAAGAACGCGGCGAAGGCCAGGGCCCAGTGTCGGCGGGCTGCGCTCGTGGTGGCTGCCGGGCTTGCGTCGGTGGCCGGCGGCGTCACTCTTCCGGGATCAGGCACGTCAACCTCGCGGCTCGCGCGGGCAGGCCCCGCTGGGTGGATGGACAGACGATAGACTCCCTCGTCGTCCTCACCGCTCCGGGTCCCCCCTTGGAGAACTCTTTGCTGTCACCTGTTGCCGATTCCGTCCGCCACCTGTCCCGACACAGTGCCGTGCGGTTCCTGGTCGTCGGGGGTCTGAGCGTTGCCGTGGACACGGGGTCACTCTTCGTCTACCACGGAGTTCTCCGGATTGTTCTGCCGGTTGCGGCCGCCATGTCGTTCCTGACCTCGTTCTGGGTCAACTTCGGGCTGAACCGGGCGTGGTCGTTCGGCTCGTCGGCACAGATGGTGCCGCAGGTGGGGCGCTACTTCGCGCTGGTCCTCGCCAACC
>NZ_JBSGIV010000128.1:0-6198 GCF_053605225.1 Micromonospora sp. NPDC003944 | reverse complement strand
GAGGGCGGCGCCTGCCAGCCGGCCGGACCGGACCGCCTCGACCAGGGCTGCCTCACCGGGCCGGCCGTCGACGGGTTACAGCCCCTCGGCGACCGCGGCGGCGATCTTCAGCCAGGCGTCCCGGGTGGCCGAGGAGAGCCCGCCGTACCGGATCGGCTCGCCGCTGTCGATGAGCCGCTCGTACGGGGCCAGCAGCACCGCCCGGGTGCGGGCCGCGAAGTGCTCCTGGATGGCCGGCAGGTCGATCTCCTTGCGGGACGGCGGCATCGACACCACCGTCACGGCCTGACGGACCAGCCGTTGCCGCCCGCTCTGCTCCAGGTGGTCGAGCATCCGGGCGGCGGTCTCGGCCGAGTCGTTACGGGCCGACATGGTGACCACCAACTGGTCGGTGGCGTCCATCGACGCCTGCCAGTTCTGCGCCCGGACGTTGTTCCCGGTGTCCACGAAGATCAACTTGTAGAACCGGCTGACCACCTCACGGATCTCGGCGAAGGCGGCGGCGGTCAACATCTCGCCACCGGTGGCCGACTCGTCCGAGGCCAGGACGTCAAACATCCCCTCGCCCTGCGAGCGGACGTACTGCGACAGGTCGCCGACCCGGCCGTGCGCGCCCTGGAACTGCCCGAGGTCACGCAGCATGTCCCGCACCGTGCGGGAGTGGAAATCCTGCTGGGCCCGCATCCCGAGGGTGCCCTGGGTCTCGTTGTTGTCCCAGGCCAACACGTAGCCGCCGCGCTTCTGACCGAAGGTCATCGCGAGCAACAGGATGGCCACCGTCTTACCGGCGCCACCCTTCGGGTTGACAACTGTCACCTGCCGCAGGCCGCCGAAGTTGCGGCGCACCATCTCGATGTCCCGCTTGAGCTCCTGCTCGTGCCGCCCCGGTGAGAGCCGGAGCAGGCCCATCTTGTTGACCACCGCGCGTACGCCCATCGTCGCCACCGGGTCGGCGGGCCGGACCTGGCGGCGTCGGGCGAAGTCCTCGGCGGTCGGTGCGGCGGTGTCCTCCGGTGTCCAGCTCGCGTCCGGGTATGCGGCCGCATCCGGGTACGCGGGGGCCGGCATCCGGGTGACCCCGTCGGCCTCCTGGTACGCCTGCCCGGGTGTGCCACCTGGCGAGCCCTGCTGCCAGGGCGGCGGGTACCAACCCGGCGAGGGCGGGAACGGCCCCGGTGGTGGGGTCGTCGGCCCGGCCTGCGGAGCGTGCTGCGCTACGGGAGGGGTCTGTGGCGGGGTGCTGAACTGCGTCAGGTCGGGCGGTGGCGGAATCTGCGCCGGGCCGACCTGGCCGGGGATCGCCGGGGTGGACGACGGCCCGGGGTGCGCCTGGGCGGGACCGGTGTGTGGGACGACCGGCGGCGGCGGAATCGGAGGCGTGGCGCTGGCCTCGTCCTGAGCGGGCGCTGCTCCGGCCGGGCGTTGCGGCGGATACGCCCACGGCGACTCGGCGATCGGCCGCGCCGGCCCGTCCGCGGACCCGTCTTCGCCGGACCCGCCAGCCTGTTGCGCCGGTCCGCCAGCCTGTGGTGCTGGCCCGCTCGCTTGCGGCGCGGGCCCACCCGGTTGTGGTGCCGGCCCGGTCGCCGCTCCGGAGACTGCGGCCGAGGAGCCCGCCGGCGCGTTGCCGGCGACCGCCGGGGGCTCGGTGACGCCCGGACCGGCGGCGGACGCGGTGGTGGCTGGGAAGGGCCGGTCGGTAGCTGCGGCCGGTTGGTCGGTGGCTGCGGGCGTGGCGGGGCGGTCCGCGGCGGCGGTGGGGCGATCAAGGGTGAACGGCAGGTCCAGGTCCACGCCGCCCGGGGCGTTCGGCACCGCAGGCGTCGGACCCCGGTCGCCGGGCTGCGCCTGCGGCGCTGCGCCAGCTGCGTCGGGTGCAACTCCGGCCGCGCCGCTCACGGCTGGTCGGCCATCGCTCGGCGCGGCGGTGGTGTGCGGTGTCGGCGCGGCGGGGGCGCTGAGACCAACTGGCCCACCGTTGCTGCCAGGGCCGGTTGCCGGTGGCGTCGGTCGGGCACCGCTCGACGCCGGCGCGGGCGGCGGTGACGCCACGGCCGGGTCGGTCGGTGGTGGCCAACTCGGCTGTGCCGGCGCCCAACCCGACCCGGTGCCGGACGGCCCGTTGGCCCCCCACCCACCGGGCGCGGGGACGGCGCCGGTGAGCGACGGGTAGTCCGACGGCGAGGGTGGTGCCTGGGCCGCAGCGCCAGGCTGACCGGGCATCGGCGGTCGCCCGGTCGGCGGTGCCGCCACCGGTGGCGTGACAGGTGGCGTGACCGCCGGCGGCCCACCCCGCTGCTCGGCGACGGCAGCCCAGGGCGGCACCGCGCCCCGGTCGCCTGGATCCGGCGGCCAGAGTGGTTCGACGTCCCGCTCCGGCACCGGCTGCTGGCCGGGCGCCTGCGCCCGGTCGGCGTTTTCGTCCATTACGGCCCTCCCCAGTCCTCCTGCGAGGATAGGCCCATTCGCCTAGCAGGGCCGATCGGCGCAGGCAGGTCGGCCGGTCGATGCGTCGAGGTCAGCTCGACCAGACCGCCCAGGCACCTGGCTCGATCCACCAGGAACGCTTGCGGGTCAGCTCGCTCTCGACACCATCGTCGAGGTACGGCACCTTGCCCTCCCGGGGCAGCACCGACACCGCCCGCCCACGGGCCCGCCGAACTTCGAGGCGTACCCGCTTGCGCCCCCACGCCGAGCGGACGACCACCGGCACGGCCACCGCGACCTCGACCTGGCCGTCGGCCGGGTCCGGCCCGCTCAGCAGGGTCACGTCGTCGAGCGTCGCGTACCCGCCGGCGTTGCCGACCGCGCAGGCCAGCAGCGGTTCCGCACCGTCGGTGAGGACGGTGTCGTCGACCTCCACCCGGGCGCGCCAGTGCAGCGGCCGGCCGGCGTCGTCGGCGGCGCCGAGGAGCGCGCCGTCCAGGGTCACCGAGCCGCCGTCGTTGCGCAGTAGGTCCAGCCGGCGCGGCGTACCGTCCAGCACCGCGGCGGCCACCGCCGCCGGGTCCCGGGGCAGTCCGAGCTGCGCGGCCAGGTCTCGGTGGGTGCCGCCACGAGCCGGGTCGAGTGGGAGTACGGCCACCGGCGGCAGGTCGGGCAGGGTCCGGTTGCCGGGCAGGTCCGCCGGGCGCTTGCTCGGCGCGGGGGCGTACCGCCGGACCAGCCGGCGCAGCACGGCGCGCAACTGCCCGTCGCTGGCCGTGGCGACGACCAGCCGGGTCTTGCTGTCCTGGTCCGGCCAGGTGAGGCCGTCCGGCCGGGCCGGGCCGTCGAGCCGGGCCAACACCGCGTCGATCTCCGCGTCGGAACGGGCGGTGACCATCTCCACCCGGGCACCCCGGGAGTTCAGGGCATCGGCGCAGGCCAGCACGGGCACCCGTGGCCGCTCCGTCGCGCACTGCCCGGTGTCGGTCTGGTCGTTGCTGGCCTGGCCGGTGTCGGCCTGGCTGGTGTCGGCCTGGCTGGCCGGGGCGGTGTCGGTCCCGGTCGCGCCGCCGCAGCAGGCCCCGCCGCTGCCACAGCCCCCGGGAGCGTCCCGCTCCGAACCGAGGGTGAGCAGCACCACGTCGTACACGGAAGGAGCCTCCTGCCTCTCGACGCGACCCCTGCCGGCCACGCCGTCACTACTTGTTAACCTGACACCCCGGGCTCGCCGAACGGTCGCCACCTGGCACCCGAGCCTTCTGGAGGCGGAAAAGATGCCAGCGATCGTGCTCATCGGCGCTCAGTGGGGCGACGAGGGCAAGGGCAAGGTTACCGACCTGCTGGGTGAGCGGGTCGACTACGTCGTGCGCTACTCCGGCGGCAACAACGCCGGACACACGGTGATCACCCCGGACGGCCAGAAGTACGCGCTGCACCTGATGCCGTCCGGCGCGCTCTCACCGGACGCGATGATCGTCATCGGCAACGGTGTGGTCGTCGACCCGAAGGTGTTGCTCGCCGAGATCGACGGCCTCGCCGAGCGCGGCGTCGACGTGTCCCGGCTGCGGATCTCCGGTGACGCGCACCTGATCATGCCGCACCACCGGGCGCTGGACCGGGTCATCGAGCGCTACCTCGGCTCGTCCCGGATCGGCACCACCGGCCGGGGCATCGGCCCGGCGTACGGCGACAAGGTCGCCCGGATCGGCATCCGCCTCCAGGACCTGCTCGACCCGGGCATCCTGCGCAAGAAGCTGGAACTCGCGTTGCGCGAGAAGAACCAGATCCTGTTCAAGGTCTACAACCGCAAGGCGATCGACGTCGACGCGACGGTCGAGGAGTACCTGGCGTACGCGGAGCGGCTCAAGCCGTACATCGCGGAGACCCGGGCGATGCTCTGGGACGCGCTGGACCGGGGCGAGACGGTGCTCCTGGAGGGCGCCCAGGCCACCATGCTCGACATGGACCACGGCACCTACCCCTTCGTGACCTCGTCCAACCCGACCGCCGGCGGCGCGTGCGTCGGCGCGGGCATCCCGCCGACCGCGATCAACAAGGTCATCGCGGTGAGCAAGGCGTACACCACCCGGGTCGGTGCCGGGCCGTTCCCGACCGAGCTGTTCGACGCCAACGGCGACCACCTGCGCAAGATCGGCGCGGAGTACGGGACCACCACCGGGCGGGAGCGCCGGTGCGGGTGGTTCGACGCGGTCGTGGCCCGGTACGCCTGCCGCCTCAACGGCGTCACCGACCTGGTCATCACCAAGCTGGACGTGCTGACCGGCCTGCCCAAGGTGCCGATCTGCGTCGGCTACGAGATCAACGGCGTCCGGGTCGACGACATGCCGATGAGCCAGACGGACTTCCACCACGCCAAGCCCGTCTTCGAGGAACTCGACGGCTGGTGGGAGGACATCACCAAGGCCCGCACCATCGACGACCTCCCGGAGAACGCCCGCCGCTACATCGCGCGGGTCGAGGAACTCTGCAACACCAAGGTCAGCGTCGTAGGCGTAGGCCCAGGCCGAGAAGAAAACGTCCACCTCCACCCCCTCCTCCCCTAACCCACCCCCTCCCCCCTGGGCCCGGCGCCCGCGCCCGGCGCCCGCGCCGCCGCCCCGGTGATCAAGAGGTTTGCGTCAGAATTGCGCGCCAGACTGACGTAAACCTCTTGATCACCGAGGTGAGAGGCCGGGTTATCCACAGGGTTCCGTGGGTTGTCCACAGGGGCTTCGGCGGGGCGGGGTCGGTCGGCAGGGTGGGGGTGTGGGACCACACCAACTTCTTCGTCACCTTGCGGCCCGGCAGGACGGGATGGTCACCCTGGCGCAGGGGTTACGTGCCGGCCTGACCAGGGATGAGATCCGACAGCTGCATCGGTCCGGCAGGTGGCACCGAATACTGCGCGGCTGTTTCATGCCGGACGCGGAGTTGAGCGAATCGACTCGGCGGCGGGCGCACATTCGCGCTGCGGTCGTCAGCCTCGGGCCCGGCGCCTTCGCCGTGTTGGGCACCGCGCTGGAGTTGCACGGCATTGCGGGCCTCCGGCGGAGTGCGCAGGTCCACGTCTCGGTGCCAGTCGGTCGACCGAGGCATCAGCGGATTCCGGTGCCGTGGCTGACCGTGCACCAGTTGACAGTTGATCCCGGTGACATCACCGAGGTCGCGGGCATTCGTGCGACCTCTCCGCTCCGGACCGTCTCGGACGTCGTTCTCCTGGTTGATCGTTACCCAGCGGTCTCGGTCCTCGACTCGGCGCTCAATCGACGCCGCATCGATCCGGCTCAACTGATGGTGGTCCCGAACCTCATTCGAGGGCGGCGGGGCGCGGTCGCGGCACGCGCCTACTTGTCCGAGGCGGACGGACGGGCGCAGTCGCCGTTGGAGACGCGTAGCCGACTGCGGTGCGTGGACGGCCGGGTCCCACCGGATGCGCTGCAGTTGGAGGTACGCGACGACGACGGCTATCTGCTCGGCATCGGCGACCTGGGCTGGCGCGGCCCGCGGGTCATCGCGGAGGCCGACGGCCGAGACGCCCATGGCGCTCCGGAGGCCGCTTTCGCCGACCGTCGCCGACAGAATCGCCTGGTCAACGCCGGCTGGACCATCCTCCGCTTCACCTGGCAGGACACCTTGCACCCGGCATACATCCCACACACGGTCCGGCAGGCGATCGCAGCCGCCCAGCGGAGGTGATCAAGAGGTTTGCGTCAGAATCCCTCCCCGATCTGACGCAAACCTCTTGATCAACAGCGGTCGGCGGGGGTGGGC
>NZ_JBSGIV010000127.1:0-7358 GCF_053605225.1 Micromonospora sp. NPDC003944 | reverse complement strand
CCGGAGCAACCCGGTGGCCGGCTGCTCACCGTGATCGGTGCCACCACCGGGCAGATGCCACAAGCCGGCGCCCGGGTAGCCCGTCGCGATCTGGGAGAACCCCTCCCGTGCCGGGCGGCGATGGTCGTCCCGGCGGGTACTGCGGCGTCGGTCAGCTGATGCCGGCGTCGGCGCAGGCCTTCGCGTACGCCGCGGTGCAGACCTCTTCCTTGGTCACGTAGCCGTCGGCGATGACGTCCTTGATGTTGTCCTTGTAGATGGCCTTCGGGGTGAGCAGCACCGCGGGGACGTCACGGTCGCCGTCCTTCACCGACTGCCCGGTGTCCTTCTTCTCGCCCTTGGCGAGCGCGATGGCCAGGTCGGAGGCGGCCTTGGCCTCTTCCCGAACCGCCTTGTAGACGGTCATGCACTGGTCGCCGGCGAGGATGTTCTGTAGGCCCTCGGTGCTGGCGTCCTGCCCGGTCACCGGCACCTTGCCGTTGAGCTTGTTCTTCTTCAGGATCGAGATGGCCGCGTTGCCGAGACCGTCGTTGGCGGCCAGCACGCCGTCGATCTTGCCGCTGGCCTTGGTGAGCTGCTGCTCGAAGATCGTCGCGGCCTGCGCGTTGTCCCACGCCGGCACCGCGTCGTCGGGGCCCTTGACGTACTCCTTGGAGTCGAACTTCGGCTTGAGCACCGAGTCGTAGCCGGCCTTGAACAGGGTGGCGTTGTTGTCGGTGGGGGAGCCGTTCAGGTACGCCACGACGGGGTTCTTGGCGCCCTTCTCGGTCAGGCACTTCGACAGGCCCTCGCCCTGGAGCTTGCCGACGGTCTCGTTGTCGAAGCTGACGTAGTACTGGGCGGAGCCGCCGAGGGTGAGCCGGTCGTAGTCGATGGTGGCGACGCCCTGCGACTTGGCCTTGTCGAGCACGGCCTTGCCGGTGCCGGAGTCCAGGTTGACGATCATGAGGGCGGTGACGCCGCCGGTGATCATCTGGTCGGCGATGGTCTGGAAGGCGGTCTTGTCGTTCTGGGCGTTCTGGATGTCGTACTGGACGCCGGCGGCCTTGAACGCCTCCTCCAGGAACCGACGGTCCGCAGTTTCCCAGCGGGCCGAGGACTTGCTGTCCGGGAGGATCACGCCGATCTTGGGGGTCTTGGCGGCGGCGCCCTTGTCGCCTGAGTCGTCGCCACAGGCGGTCAAGCCGCCGGTCGTGAGCAGGCCCACGGCGGCGATGGTGAGGATCCCCTTACGCATGTGCAGGGTCCTTTCGGAGGTGGGGGAGGTGTTGTTTTGTTGTGTCCGGCAACGTATTTCGCGTCACACCGGCTCCACAAGACCGCGCAGGTGCCTAGTTTGTTGGGGGCGATAACAATTCAGCAACGCGACTGTTACTCGCTGGGTATCCCACCGGGGAGTCGACGTAACGGCAGTCGTCAGCGGGTCTGCAACGGCGCGGTACGCGCGTCCGTCAGCGCCACCAGATCCGCCGCGGCCAGTTCGAGTTGCAGACCGCGCCGACCAGCCGAGACGTAGATCGTCGGGAGATCCAGCGCGGAGTCGTCAAGCACGGTGGGCAACCGCCGACGCTGCCCGAGCGGGCTGATCCCACCGCGGACGTAACCGGTGGCCCGCTCGGCGACCGCCCGGTCGGCGAGCGCCGCCCGCTTGCCGCCGACCGCCGCCGCGAGCGCCTTGAGATCCAGCTCGCCGGTGACCGGGACGACCGCCACGGTGAGCGCGCCGTCGACCTCGGTCACCAGCGACTTGAACACACGCTCCGGTGCCACGCCGAGCGCCACCGCCACCAACGCGCCGTAGTTCGGGGCGTCCGGCGCCACCCGGTACGGGTGGGTGCGATGCGCGATCCCGCGCTTGACCAACAGTGCCGTTGCCGGCGTGCCCTGTCCCGCCACAGCGACGAGGCTAGTCGACCGGCAGTGCTAGCCGACCGGCTGGCCGATCAGCACCGTCGGTGCGCCGTCGACCCGGGTGAGCACCAGACTCGCCGACTCGGTCCCGGTCAACCGCAGGTCCCGGCGGAGCTGCTCCGGGGTGAGCGCCGAACCCCGCTTGAGGATCTCCACCCGGCCCACCCGACGCTCGCGCAGCAGCGCCCGCAGTCGCTTGAGCGAGAACGGCAGTACGTCGGTGATCTCCAGGCAGCGCGCGTACGGAGTGCGGATCGGCCCGTCGGCATAGAGGTAGGCGATGCTCGGGTCGGCCAGGGTGGCGCCCAACTCGGTGGCCAGCTCCGCCAGGAGGTGCGCGCGGACCACCGCCGGGTCCGGGTCGTACAGGTAGCGGCGTGGCGGCCCGACCGGCGCCTCGGCGGCACCCGAGCCGGTGAGCTGGTGATGGCCCTGCTGGCGGTACAGGCTGGCCCGGCGGGGCACCTCGGCCAACTCGCCACACCAGAGCGCGGCCTCGACCAGATCGCCGTCCACGCCGACCCACTCGGCCTCCGCGCCGGCCGGAATGAGCGCGTGGTCCAGGCCCGGCGCCACCTTCACGACGGTGCGCGGCACCCGCTCGGCCAGCCCGGTGACGAAGTCCCACGGTGGTGAGTAGGCGCGCGGGTCGAAGATCCGTCGCCCGGTGCCTGTGGTGCGGCGGGCCGGATCGCAGAAGACCCCGTCGACCCCCGACACGTCGAACCCGGTCGCGTCGCCGCACTCGACGGTGAACAGCTCGGCCAGCCCGGCCGCCTCGGCGTTGGCGGCGGCCATCGCCGCGGTCACCGGGTCGGCCTCCACCCCGTACACCCGGATGCCGGCGCGGGCGGCGGCAAGCGCGTCCGCCCCGAGCCCGCACCCGAGGTCGGCCAGGGTGCGGACGCCGGCCGCGGACAACCTGGCGGCGCGACGGTCGGCGACCACCCGGCGGGTGGCCTGCTCCAGGCCGGCCCGGGTGAGGAACATCCCGGCGGCGGCCGCGCCGAACTTGCCGACCGCCCGGTGCCGCAGCTCGGCCTGGGTGAGGGCCGCCGCGGCCAGCGTCGGCGGCACCCCGGCCGCGCGCAGCGCCGACGCCGCGGCCAGTGGATCACCGCCGGCCAGCCCGGCCGCCGCCGCGAGCGCGGCCGACCCCTCGGGGGTACGCAGCGCCGCCAGCTGATCGAGATCCACCCGATCATTGTCCCGTCCGACTCGGAAAACTTGGCTGGCGGGGCGCGACGCGCTGGCACTCTCCTTGACGGAGTGCTAGCCACGGAATAACCTGCGATTAGCACTCTCACCCTGAGGGTGCCAGCTTCCGGGTCTCACGACCCGGGTGCGCACGCCAGGCGGACCGGCACCCGCGACGACGGCACCGCCCGGTGGCATGAGGCAGATTGACGCTGGTCAGCCCCGCTGGCCAGCAACGAAACCAGTACCCCAGGAGGGTATGCCCGTGACTACCGCGACCAAGGTTGCGATCAAGCCGCTCGAGGACCGCATCGTGGTCCAGGCGAACGAGGCTGAGACCACCACGGCGTCGGGCATCGTGATCCCCGACACCGCCAAGGAGAAGCCGCAGGAGGGCACCGTCCTCGCTGTGGGCCCGGGGCGCGTCGACGACAACGGCAACCGGGTTCCGGTTGACGTGCAGGTCGGCGACACCGTCCTTTACTCGAAGTACGGCGGCACCGAGGTCAAGTACGCCGGCGAGGAGTACCTGGTGCTCTCCGCCCGCGACGTCCTCGCGGTCATCGAGAAGTAAGCAACCGATCAGTTCCATTGCCCCGGTCCGGCTCGCCGGGCCGGGGCAATGGCGCTTCGAAGGGACATTCATGGCGAAGATCCTGAGCTTCTCGGACGACGCCCGGCACCTGCTGGAGCACGGTGTCAACGCCCTCGCGGACGCGGTCAAGGTCACCCTCGGCCCGCGCGGGCGCAACGTCGTCCTGGACAAGAAATTCGGTGCGCCGACGATCACCAACGATGGTGTGACCATCGCCAAGGAGATCGAGCTCACCAACCCGTACGAGAACCTCGGCGCGCAGCTGGTCAAGGAGGTGGCGACCAAGACCAACGACGTCGCCGGCGACGGGACCACCACCGCGACCGTGCTGGCCCAGGCGATGGTTCGCGAGGGTCTGCGCAACGTGACCGCCGGGACCAACCCGGCCGGCCTCAAGCGGGGCATCGACGCGGCGGCCGTCAAGGTCTCCGAGGCGCTGCTCGGCAAGGCCGCCGAGGTCACCAGCAAGGATTCGATCGCGAACGTGGCGACGATCTCCGCACAGGACTCCACGATCGGCGACCTGATCGCCGAGGCGATGGAGCGTGTCGGCCGCGACGGTGTCATCACCGTCGAGGAAGGCTCGATGCTGACCACCGAACTGGACGTGACCGAGGGTCTCCAGTTCGACAAGGGCTTCATCTCGCCGAACTTCGTCACCGACCTGGAGAGCCAGGAGTCCGTCCTCGAGGACGCGTACATCCTGGTCACCACCCAGAAGATCTCGGCGATCGAGGAGCTGCTGCCGCTGCTGGAGAAGGTCCTGCAGAACAGCAAGCCCCTGCTGATCATCGCCGAGGACGTGGACGGCCAGGCGCTCTCCACCCTGGTGGTCAACTCGCTGCGCAAGACCCTCAAGGTCTGCGCGGTCAAGGCCCCGGGCTTCGGTGACCGGCGCAAGGCCATGCTCCAGGACATCGCGATCTCCACCGGCGCCGAGCTGGTCGCCCCGGAGCTGGGCTACAAGCTCGACCAGGTCGGCCTGGAGGTGCTCGGCACCGCCCGGCGCGTCGTGGTCGACAAGGAGAACACCACGATCGTCGACGGCGGCGGCCAGAAGTCCGACGTCGCCGACCGGGTGGCCCAGATCCGCAAGGAGATCGAGGCCTCCGACTCCGACTGGGACCGGGAGAAGCTGGCCGAGCGGCTGGCGAAGCTCTCCGGTGGCATCGCCGTCATCAAGGCCGGCGCCGCCACCGAGGTCGAGATGAAGGAGCGCAA
Source organism: Micromonospora sp. NPDC003944 (assembly GCF_053605225.1). NCBI lineage: Bacteria > Bacillati > Actinomycetota > Actinomycetes > Micromonosporales > Micromonosporaceae > Micromonospora > Micromonospora sp. NPDC003944. The sequence goes on along the minus strand of NZ_JBSGIV010000127.1, from coordinate 2,434 downwards.
GCACCGCATCGAGGACGCCATCGCGGCGACCAAGGCTGCGGTCGAGGAGGGCACCGTGCCCGGCGGCGGCGCCGCCCTGGTGCAGATCCTCTCCGTGCTCGACGACGACCTGGGCTTCACCGGTGACGAGAAGGTCGGTGTCTCGGTCGTGCGCAAGGCGCTCGTCGAGCCGCTGCGCTGGATCGCCCAGAACGCCGGTCACGACGGTTACGTCGTGACGCAGAAGGTCGCCGACCTCACGTGGGGCAACGGCCTCGACGCCGCCAAGGGCGAGTACGTCGACCTGGTCAAGGCCGGCATCATCGACCCGGTGAAGGTGACCCGCAACGCGGTCACCAACGCCGCCTCGATCGCCGGTCTGCTGCTCACCACGGAGAGCCTCGTGGTGGACAAGCCGGAGCAGGCCGAGCCGGCCGCCGCCGGTGGGCACGGCCACGGCCACCAGCACGGCCCGGGCTTCTGATCCGGTAGCGACACCCGTTTTGGGGCACACCGCCGTACGGCGGTGTGCCCCGGTTCGTTCCCGAGGGCTGGCAGGTCATTACCGAACGCTGACGTTGTTGGCGGGCGCACGGGATGATCGCGCACACTGGGCCGATGAGCACCACGTCACGGCGGTACGCCGCGCTGGCCGGAATCACCGCCGCCGCCGTCGCGATCGGGATCGCCGAACCTGTCGCGGTGTTGACCGGCCCCCGGTCTGCGCCCCTGGTCGCGGTCGGCGGCGTCATCGTCGACGCCGTCCCCGAGTCGCTGAAGCAGTTCGCCATCGACCTCTTCGGCACTGCCGACAAGATCGCCCTGCTGGTCGGCACGGCCGTGCTGCTGGGAGGCTTCGCGGCGCTCCTCGGCGTACTGGCGATCCGCCGACTGGCGGTCGGCCTGGCCGGCATCGCCGCGTTCGGCGCCATCGGCGTGGCCGCCGCGTTGACCCGCTCCGGCGCCGACCTCGCCGACGCACTGCCCTCCCTGGCCGGCGCCGGCCTCGGTGCCCTGGTGCTCTGGCTGTTCATCGCCGGGCCGTTCGAGCTGAACCCGTGGTCCTGGTCACCACCCACGCCGCCGGCCGGCTCTGGATTGGAGCCTGGCCGCCCTGGGTCGCCTGCCGGTTCGGTGTCGCCGGCCGCCCCTGGGTCGCCGGCGGGGTCGGTGCCGGTGACTCCCGTCGGACCGACGGCTGCGGCCGAGCCGGCCGGGCCCGACGATGTGGACCCGGAGTCGCGGCGGCGGTTCCTCACCGGCAGCGGAGTGCTGCTCGGCACGGCCGTGGTGGCCGGCCTCGGCGGGCGCTGGCTGGCCGGTCGGCGCGGCGTGTCCGCAGCCCGCGACGCGATCCGCCTGCCCGCGCCGGTCGCTCCCGCACCGGCCGTACCGGCGGGTGCGGACCTCAAGCTCGCCCAGCTCGCGCCGTACGTCAGCCCGAACTTCGGGTTCTACCGCATCGACACCGCGCTGGTGGTGCCGCAGGTCGACCCGGACACCTGGCGGCTGCGGATCCACGGACGGGTCGGCAAGGAGCGCACCTACAGTTACGCCGACCTTCTGGCCCGACCGCTGGTCGAGCGGTACGTCACGCTGGCCTGCGTCTCCAACGAGGTGGGCGGGGACCTGATCGGCAACGCCCGCTGGCTCGGCGTACCCCTGCGGGAACTGCTCGACGAGGTCGAGCCGGACGACGACGCCGACCAGGTCGTTGGTCGGTCGGTGGACGGCTGGACCTGCGGCACCCCCACCGCCGCGCTGCGCGACGGAAGAGACGCGCTGCTCGCCGTCGGGATGAACGGTGAGCCGCTACCTGTCGAGCACGGCTTCCCGGTCCGGATGGTGGTGCCGGGCCTCTACGGCTACGTGTCGGCCTGCAAATGGGTGACCGAGCTCGAGCTGACCCGGTTCGCCGACTTCGACGCGTACTGGATCCCGCGCGGCTGGTCCCGTGAGGGGCCGATCAAGACCCAGTCGCGGATCGACACACCCCGGAGGCGCAACCGGCTGACCACCGGGCCGGTGACCGTCGCTGGCGTGGCGTGGGCGCAACACCGGGGCATCAGCCGAGTCGAGGTACGCGTCGACGACGGCCCGTGGCAGCAGGCCACGCTGGCCCCGACCGTGTCGGTGGACACCTGGGTGCAGTGGTCCTGGCGCTGGGACGCCACGCCGGGCGAGCACCGGCTCCAGGTCCGAGCAACGGACGCGACAGGCGAGACCCAGACCGAACGTACGCAGGACGTCGTCCCGGATGGTGCCACCGGCTGGCATACGGTCCCGGTCAACGTCCGCTGACCGACACCACGGCCTCGCCCCGCGGCCTGCCTTGTGGCCGTGTTCGCAGATCTTGAACAGTTTCCGTTCTGGGCGGACGGTAAGTGTCCAAGATCTGCGGGTGCGGAGTGTGGAGATGCCGCTGGCCGGCATCCCCGCACCCCGGGGTGCCGGC
>NZ_JBSGIV010000126.1:0-7440 GCF_053605225.1 Micromonospora sp. NPDC003944 | reverse complement strand
TAAATCATCATTGGCACTGGCTTTACAAGCACCCTGTTGAGTTCTCAAAGAACAACCACACACCGATCAAAGCACCACACTCAGCGGCACCCATCACGGGGCTTTTCTGTACCATGTCCCAGCGCTTTCAGCGCCAGGCACTTTTACTACGTTACCCGCTCGTTTCCGCCGTGTCAAACCGATATTTAACGGTTCGTCGTGCTTCACCCGACATGCGGATATTGTGGTGCTGGTTCGAGTCCACGATGACGCACGTCGTTGCCGACGTTCGTTTCTGTCGTGGGAAACCGCAGACCGGCCGATCGCCGCTTCGCGGCCATCCGCCCGGCTCCTGCCGGCTTCAGAACTCTACCCGGTCGGCTTCGCGTTCGCAACCCCGTTTCCGGAGTGTTCCGCACCGCCCGATCCTCAGTCTCGCTCGGCGTTTCCGCCACGAGCCTGGCGCCCGTTCTCGGCCGGTTTGTCCGGCCTCCCCCGTGCAGAGAGAAAGTTACGCGGACGGCCCGGAGAAGGCAAATCAGGGTTCATCACTGGTTTGGACGAACCGCTCGCCACGGTCCTCGTCGCAGCCGAGGACGCGGGCGGCCTCGACGTGCCAGAGTGTCAGGCATGGATGAGTCCGGGCACGGCGCCAGGGTGTTCGCCGAGCAGGCGCTGCTCGGCCTCATCGGGCCGTTCTGGCAGGTGGTGATCGGCGCGGTCGTGCTGGTCGTCCTCGTGCTCTCGGTGGGACGACTGGCCCGACGGGGCAGATCGCGAATGACCACGGCACTGCTGGTCACCGCAGCGGCCATCGCGGGGTTCGCGGTGATCGGCGTCCTGCTCGAGGGGTGAGGCTTCAGAGCCGGCGGTTGGCCAGGCTGGGCAGCTCGGCGCGGATCGCGTCGAGTCGATCGAGGTCCAGGTCGACAACGGAGACTCCCGGACCATCCGGCACCTGACCGATGACCGTCCCCCACGGGTCGACCACCATGCTGCGGCCGAAGCAGGTGCGGCCCGGCTCGTGGTCGCCGGTCTGGCCGGCTGCCGCCACGAAGCACTGGTTCTCGATGGCCCTGGCCCGCAGCAGGACCTCCCAGTGGTCACGGCCGGTGTGCATCATGAATGCGGCCGGCACCACCAGCAGTTGCGCGCCACCATCGGACGCGAGCAGTCGGTACAGCTCGGGGAAGCGCAGGTCGTAACAGATCGACAGGCCCACCCGCAGCCCCTCGACGTCGACCACCACGGGTTGTGCGCCAGGCGCGACGCTCTCCGACTCCCGGTAGGAGACCCGACCCGGGATCTCCACGTCGTACAGGTGGATCTTGCGATAGCTCGCGGCCAGACTGCCGGAACGGTCGAAGACCAGCGACGTGTTCCAGGTGTGGTCCGGGTCCGGGCCGGCCTCGTGGAACGAGCCGGCCACCAGCCAGATCCCGAGACGGCGGGCGACCCCGGCGAAGAAGCTGCCCACCTCCCCGTCGACCGGCTCCGGTTCGGGCAGCCCAGCGGCAGGGCCGAGGTAGTCGACGTACTCCGGGAGGACGGCGAGATCCGCGCCGCCGGCGGCGGCGCGCTCCAGCAGGGCCTCCGCGGCGGCCAGATTGGCCTTACGGTCGTCCCGGGCGTTCATCTGGCAGACGGCGACGCGCATGAGCAAAGGGTACGGCTGGAAGGCCGCTCACGGACAGCGTCACGGTCTGGCCCGCGCCGGTGGACCGACAAGGGGGCACCGCACACGATCACGCCGGCCGCGGCAGGACTGGACGGCCGGCGTGATGCGGGAAGGATCAGGCGGACTTCTCTTCGCGGTCACGCCGGGCCCGACGCCCGGTGAACTCGCGCGGCACGATCGTCGGGTTGACGTTCTCCAGGACAACCTCGCGGGTGATCAGCACGCGGGCGGCGTCGGGGTTGCTCGGCACCTCGTACATCGCGGAGAGCAGAACCTCCTCGATGATGGCCCGGAGACCACGGGCGCCGGTGCCCCGCAGCATGGCCTGATCGGCGATGGCTTCAAGCGCCGGCTCGTCGAACTCGAGCTCGACACCGTCCAGCTCGAAGAGTCGCTGGTACTGCCGGACCAGGGCGTTGCGCGGCTCGGTAAGGATCCGAACGAGGGCGCTGCGGTCCAGGCTGCGCACGTTGGTGATCACCGGCAGCCGGCCGACGAACTCGGGGATCAGCCCGAACTTGAGCATGTCTTCCGGCATGACCTGGCTGAAGATGTCGTCGGTCGACCGCTCGGACACCGACCGGAGCCGGGCGCCGAAGCCGGTCCCACCCTGCCCGGTGCGGGACTCGATGATCTGGTCGAGGCCGGCGAACGCACCACCACAGATGAACAGCACGTTCGTGGTGTCGATCTGGATGAACTCCTGGTGTGGGTGCTTGCGGCCACCCTGCGGTGGCACGTTGGCCACCGTGCCCTCGAGCATCTTGAGCAGCGCCTGCTGCACGCCCTCGCCGGAGACGTCCCGGGTGATCGACGGATTTTCCGACTTGCGGGCGATCTTGTCGACCTCGTCGATGTAGATGATGCCGGTCTCGGCGCGTTTGATGTCGTAGTCAGCGGCCTGGATCAGCTTGAGGAGGATGTTCTCCACGTCCTCGCCCACGTAGCCCGCCTCGGTGAGCGCGGTGGCGTCGGCGATGGCGAACGGAACATTCAACATCCGGGCGAGGGTCTGCGCCAGGTGGGTCTTGCCGCACCCCGTCGGGCCGAGCAGCAGGATGTTGGACTTGGCCAGCTCGACGGCGTCACTGCCGGAGCCCGGCGCGCCAGCCGCCTCGGCCTGGATCCGCTTGTAGTGGTTGTAGACCGCGACGGCGAGCGCCTTCTTGGCCTGATCCTGACCCACCACGTAGGTGTCGAGGAACTGGCAGATCTCCATCGGCTTGGGAAGCTCTTCCCACTTCACCTCGCCGGACTCGGCCAGCTCCTCTTCGATGATCTCGTTGCAGAGATCGATGCACTCGTCGCAGATGTAGACCCCTGGGCCCGCGATGAGCTTCTTGACCTGCTTCTGCGACTTGCCGCAGAAGGAGCACTTCAGTAGGTCGCCGCCGTCACCGATCCGTGCCACCTACGTTCTCCCTGCACTCGTCGGCCGGAGTCCCGGCCCTGACCTGCGGACGCTGCGCGCCGCCCGGCGTGGTTCGCTGTGCCGGCCCGACCGGCGAAGCGGTACGGACCCGACGTTACCCGCTGGCGGGGCATTCTCCGACCCCCAAAACGGGTGTGTCAGAGGTCGGCCGGGAACGGACGCCCCGGCCAACCTCTGACCCGGTACTGCTCAGCGGGCGGCGTTGGCCGCCAGCAGACCCTTCTTGCGGCTGGTCAGGATCGTGTCGACCAGCCCGTACTCCTTGGACTCCTCGGCCGTCATGATCTTGTCACGGTCGATGTCCTTGCGAACCTGCTCGATCGGGCGGTTGCAGTGGCGGGACAACATGTCCTCCAACTGCGTCCGCATCCGTAGGATCTCCCGGGCCTGGATCTCGATGTCCGAGCCCTGCCCGTAGCCGCCCTCGGTGGCCGGCTGGTGGATGATGATCCGCGAGTTCGGCAGGGCCATCCGCTTACCCGGAGTGCCCGCCGACAGCAGCACCGCCGCCGCGCTCGCCGCCTGCCCGAGGCAGACCGTCGAGATGTCCGGACGGACGTACTGCATGGTGTCGTAGATCGCCGTCATGGCGGTGAACGACCCACCCGGCGAGTTGATGTACATGATGATGTCGCGGTCCGGGTCGGTGCCCTCGAGCGTCAGCAGCTGGGCCATCACGTCGTTCGCCGACGCGTCGTCCACCTGGACGCCGAGGAAGATGATCCGGTCCTCGAAGAGCTTGTTGTACGGGTTCGACTCCTTGACCCCGTACGACGTGCGCTCGACGAACGACGGCAGCACGTAGCGGTTGTGCACGGCCGCGAACTGGGGCGGCAGGCTCAGGTCGGTCATCGTCAGCTCCTCAGCTCAGGGTCCCGGCGCCATCCGGAACCTGTGCGGCCCCGATGATCACCTTGTCGATGAAGCCGTAGTCCATGGCCTCCTGGGCGGTGAACCAACGGTCCCGGTCCGAGTCGGCCTCGATCTGCGACTGGCTCTGGCCGGTGTGGTGCGCGACCCGCTCCTGGAACATCCGCTTCGTGTAGAGCATCTGCTCCGCCTGGATGGCGATGTCGGACGCCGTGCCGCCCAGACCACCGGACGGCTGGTGCATCATGATCCGTGCGTGCGGCAGGGCGTAACGCTTGCCCTGGGTGCCCGCGCAGAGCAGCAGCTGGCCCATCGAGGCAGCCATGCCCATCGCCACGGTCGACACGTCGTTGTCGATGAACTGCATGGTGTCGTAGATCGCCATGCCGGAGTAGACCGAGCCACCCGGCGAGTTGATCCACAGGTTGATGTCGCGGTCCGGGTCCTCCGCGGCGAGCAGCAGCAGCTGCGCGCAGATGCGGTTGGCGACCTGGTCGGTCACCTCACTGCCCAGGAAGATGATGCGTTCCTTGAGCAACCGGTTGTAGACCGAGTCGTCGAGGTTGCCAATGGAGTCGCCACCGCGCGCGTCAATCGCCCGGAGCGACTTCTTGGGGATGTGCATGTCGGTCATGGCAGCCCTTCGCTCTCCGTACCGTCTTTCCCGACACTAACCGCTGTGCGGGGCGGCAGAGTCCCGGTCGGGGCACTGTTCGCTCTCAGCGCAGCTGTGTCGGGCACACCCGCGGCGCGGGCTCCCGGCGTACCCGGGGAAACGGTGCGGCCGCCGATCAGTGCTGGTGGTTGTGCTCCGCCTCGTTGGCGGCGCGCAGCGCGTCGAGGGTGATCCCGTTGCCGGCCGCGTCCTTGATCGTGATCCGCTCCATGACGGCCGCGAGCGCCTTGCCCCGCCGCACGTCACCGAAGACCGCGGCGGCCGCGCCGGAGCGCACCAGCTGGTCGTAGTACTGCTGCGGGGCCATCCCGGCACGCTGCGCCCGGTGCACGATCTCGTGCCCGAACTCGTCGTCGGAGACCTGCACGTCCTCCGCGTCGGCAAGCGTGTCCAGCAGGAGCTGGACCTTGACGCCCTCGGTCGCCGCCTCGGTCAGCTCGGCGTCGATCTGCTCCTCGGTCTTGTCCTCGGCCGCGAGGTACTCCTCCATCGAGGCGCCGATCCGCTCCAGCTGGTCGACCATCGCCTGCTTGCGGCTCTCGACCTCCTCGCGGACGACGCCCTCCGGGGCCGGGATCTCGGCGGCCTCGACCAGCTGGGCCAGGGCCTTGTCCCGGGCGGCGTAGATCTGCTCGACCTGCTTGCCCTGGGTGACCCGCGCCCGCAGGTCGCCCCGCAGCTCCTCGATCGTGTCGAACTCGCTCGCCATCTGGGCGAACTCGTCGTTCAGCTCCGGCAGCTCCTTCTCCTTGACCGTGCGCACGGTCACCGCCACCTCGGCGTCCCGACCGGCGAAGTCGCCGCCGACAAGCTGGGTGGTGAAGGTGGTGTCGTCGCCGGCGGCGAGACCGACCACGGCCTCGTCCAGGCCCGGGAGGAGCTGCTTGCTGCCCACCTCGTGGGAGATGTTGCTCGCCTGGCCGCCCGGCACGTCCTCGCCGTCGACGGTGGCGTTCAGGTCGATCTGGACGTAGTCGCCCTCGGCGGCGGCCCGCTCGACGGTCTTGAGGGTGGCGAAACGCTCGCGCAGGTTCTTGACCTGCTCGTCGATCTCGCTCTCGTCGATCTGCAGCTCGTCGACGGTCACCTCGATGGTGCTCGCGTCCGGGATGGTGATCTCCGGACGGACGTCGACCTCGGCCGTGAAGTTCAGCGAGTCACCGTCGTTGAACTCGGTGATCTCGACCTCGGGGCGCCCCAGCGTCTTGAGGTCGTGCTCGCGCACCGCGGCGAGGATGTTCTCCGGGATGGCCTCCTGGACCGCCTCGTTGAGGACGGTCCCCCGGCCCACCCGCTGGTCGATTACCGCGGTCGGCACCTTGCCCCGGCGGAAGCCCGGAACCTGGACCTGCGAACCGATCTCCCGGTACGCCTTCTTGAGGCTCGGCTCGAGCTCGACGAACGGCACCTCGATGGCGAGCCGCACGCGCGTCGGGCTCAGAGTCTCGACGGTGCTCTTCACAGGCGTACTCCTTGACGGATCTCAGTTGAGTCTGGGCGTGATTCAGCCCATCGAGTGTAGGCGAGCCGGCCTGACGCTCCGGCATCGCCCGGGGCCGCACGTGGCGGCACCCGGGGCGGCCCGGCCGCGGACGACAGTCGGGGTGGCGGGATTTGAACCCACGGCCCCTCGCTCCCAAAGCGAGTGCGCTACCAAGCTGCGCCACACCCCGTGGCGACGTGCAGTCTATGCCGTCGCCACACCTCAGTAGGTGCCGGGGCATCAGCCACCCGGACATAGCTCCCGAAAGTCACATTAGCCCCCACTCCCCGTACCGCCAAGATCCGCACAACGTCACGGATGTGGTGGTCTCCGCGCGCGCCGAGGCCACTACATCCCGGATGTTGTGCGGATCTTGGGTCGCGGTGCCGCCGGGTCGCGGGCGACGCGACGCTGCGGGGCGGTTACCGGTTACGCGTCGGGCAGCAGCATTGGGTACGCTAGGGGCCGCGTTCCGTTTCGGCGGGATGCACGCGGGCGTAGCTCAATGGTAGAGCTTCAGTCTTCCAAACTGACTACGCGAGTTCGATTCTCGTCGCCCGCTCCAACGCCCTCCGGCCCAGGTCGGAGGGCTTTTTTTGTGCGCGGCGAGGCCCAGGTGGACCACGCGAGCGCAGCACCTGGGCCCACCCGGTGAGGCCGGGTCACCGTGTCACTTCAGGTGGAACCGTTCGTCGACCGCGAGCGCCGCCAACTGCGGCACGGAGAACGGCAGCTTCGTCAACGCCGGCCGGCTCTCGTCCAACCGCGCGCCCTGCGCCACGAACACCACCACGCCGTCCGGGTGCCGGTACGCCGACCACTGGTCGAGCCGGTCGTCGTCGCCCGGTCGGACCACCACGCCGACCCGCATCGCACCGACGGTCTCGACCTGGCACTCGCCCCGCATACCCCAGAAGGTCTGGGCCAGGTCGCACGGCTCGCTCGGCACGGATTTGCCGGCGTCGTGCACCTCGACGATCACGCGCCCGGTGCCGTCGTCCTGGGCCACGGCGACCGAGGACGAGTAGCTCCACACGTCGACACCGTTCACCTTGTCCTCGAACTGCGCCTCGTGGGTCCGCAGCGTCCGCTGCTCGGCGGGCTGGCCCGGCGGGTCCTCCGGCGCGCTGAAGCCGGCGGGTACGACCGCGACGGCCTCGGTGAGCAGACGGACCCCCTGGTCGTGCTTGGACCCGGCCCGCGCGGTCCGGTCCTCCTGCGGTTGACCGTCCGGCCCGGTCGGCCACGCCTCCTTGGTCTCCCCCGACGCCTCCGGAGCCAGCGGCCCCTGGCCCGCCGGTTGATAGACGGGGCCGTCCGGA
>NZ_JBSGIV010000125.1:0-7698 GCF_053605225.1 Micromonospora sp. NPDC003944 | reverse complement strand
ACAGCGGCAGCAGCAGGGCCTGCTCGGCGACGACCTTTTGTTGCAGGTCGGCGTAGATGCCGGCACGCTTCGTCGGGTCCGCAGTGGTCTGACCGGCCTCCAGAAGCCTGTCGATCCCCGGGTCGTTGACCTGGGTGCGGTTGATGCCGCCCTTCGAGTGCAGCAGCAGGTTCAGTGCGGCTCCGGCGTCGGTGTCGGCACGCGAGTTGTCGAAGACCTCGTACTCGTTGCGCTGGAACGCGTCGGTGGCGGTGCCCTGGTCGACGAGCGACACCTTCAGGTCGATGCCGGCGCTCCGCTTGACGGCCGCCTGTACGGCCTGGGCCAGGACGTCGCGGCGGTCCCGCACGAACGGTGCGGACTGCACGAGTCGTACGGTGAGCCGCTTGCCGGCCTTCACCCGGTAGCCGTCGGCGTCGCGGGCGGCCCAGCCGGCCTGGTCGAGCAGGGTGTTCGCCTTGGCGGTGTCGCCGCTGTAGCCGCCTTCGAGGCGCTTGTCGTACAGGGGGCTGGACGGGCTGACCACGCTCCAGGCGCGGGTGGCGGTGTCGCGGTAGACGGACCTCAGGACGGTGCCGACGTCGACGGCCTCCCGGAACGCCTGTCGGACCCGCAGGTCGTCGAAGGGCGGGTGGGAGGTGTTGAAGTAGTACGCGTACGCGGAGCCGGAGTTCAGCTCGCGGGTCAGGCGCAGCGCCCGGTTGTTGGTGACCAGCGGTTGGTCGGTGGCGGGCACCCCTTCGACGAGCTGCACCTGGCTCGACGTGAGAGCACCGACGCGTACCGCCGACTCCTTGAGGAACCGGTAGGTGATCCCGTCCAGGTAGGCCGGACCGGTGTGCGACGCCGTGGGCGGCGCCCAGTCGTAGTCGGCGTTGCGCCGATAGTGCAGCTCCTGGCCGGGGACGTAGCGCTCCAGCACGAACGGCCCGGTGCCGACCACGTCGACGCCACCGGCCTTGAGGTTCTTCGCCTGGCGCAGCGACGTCGGGGAGATCTGCGCACCCTGCGGGGAGGCGAGGAAATCGAGGATGAGCACGTCCGGCGCGCTGAGGGCGAACCGTACGGTGCGCGGGTCGACGACCTCGACGGCCTTGAGGTTGCGTAGTTGGACGGCGGCGACGGCCGGGGCGTACCCGGGTTCCCGGAGCTTGTCGACGTTGGCCTTGACGGCCGCCGAGTCGAACGGCGTGCCGTCGGTGAAGGTGACCCCGTCGCGCAGCGTCAGGGCGTAGGAGAGTCCGTCCGGCGCGACCGTCCAGCCGGTCGCCAGCCACGGCACCAGCTTGCCCTGCTTGTCGTAGGCGAGCAGCGACTCGAAGGTGTTCCAGACCAGCAGACGAGCCTTTGCCTGGGCGTACTGGTGCGGGTTGAGGGTGATCGGCTCGGTCTCCACGGCCCAGGTGAGGGTGCCTCCGGAGCGGGGCGTTCCGGCGGTTTCGGCGGCCGGAGCGGCTGTGGTGGAGCAGCCGGCAGCGACGGCGAGCAGTGGGGCGAGTGCGGCGGCGGCCAGGGTTCGCAGACGGTACGAGGGCATGGTGAGATCTCCTGTCCAGGCAGGCGGAAGCGGGTATGCCGACACCCGGCCTCGGGCGTGGCGCGGGCCGGTGACGGTGTCGGTGCGGTGGTGGCGCGGCGGTGCGCCTCACCTCGGCGGGCCGATGCGGCGGGCCGGGTTACGGGCGTCGGTGCCGGGTCAGACCAGACAGGAACTCGACCACACCCGACCGAAGTCGATGTGGCCGCGGATCGTCAGCCGCAGCTCGCTGGACATGAGCCGAGTCCACCTCCACAGCGTGGTGGTGTCAACGAATCCGTCGCCGGATGTCGGCTATCGCACGGGAGGACGTCGATTCGTTGACGCATAACCTACTAAGGCTATAGGATTTACAGGGATTTTCGGCGGGCCGGTCGACCGGTCCGAAGGCGTGGGCCTCAATCCAGGTCGAGCACCACTTTGCCCGCGACCCGTCGTCCCCGCAGCGCGTCCACCGCCTCCCCGAGACGCTGCCACGAGCCGCGCCAACCGATTGGCGCGCGCAACACACCGCGTGCCACGAGGTCGGCCAGCACCGCGAGATCCGGCCCCGCTGCGGTGGCGTCACCGAAGGACCGCAGCGTCCGCGCCGCGCCCGGAGCGAAGGTGGAGTTGACCGGGAAGGCCGCCGGCTCGCCGGACGCCCAGCCGATGCTGTGCAACACCCCGCCCGGGGCCAACAGACCCCAGGCGGTCACCAGGGACGGGCCACCGACCGTGTCCAGCACCACGTCGACCGGCTCGACGACCGCGCCGAGACCGACAGCCACCTCGTTCGCCCCGAGATCCGCCAGCCCGGCACCACGAGCCGGAGAACCGACGACCGCGACCACGTACGCACCACCGTGCCGGGCGAGCTGCACGGCAACCCGACCCACTCCGCCGGACGCTCCCGTGATCAGCACCCGGCGGCCGAGGAGCGCGCCCGATGCCCGCAAGGTACGCAGAGCGGTCAGGCCGACCATGGGCAGTGCGGCGACCTCGGCCAGGTCGACGGCGGCGGGGACCACCGCCACGCTGTCCACGTCGAACACCGCGAGGCGGGCCCAGGCGCCCGACCCGAAGGCCACCACCCGGTCACCCTCGCGAGGGCCGGTCCCGTCGATCGCTGCGCCGACCACGTGACCTGCGGCGTCGTATCCGAGCACGCTCCCCGCCGGCCAGACGTCGAGGTGCCGGATCTCGCCGGCGTTGACCGCGGCGTGCCGCACCTCGACGAGCACCTGCCCGGGACCTGGAACGGGATCGGGTAGTTCGGTCAGCTGGAACCCTTCGTCGGTGTGCGGAGCAGCGACGACCGCGCGCATGGCATCGTTCCCGTCAGCGAGAGGGACGTACGGAGGACCGGTCAGGCGGCGGGGCGGCGGGCCGCCGCGTCGTGATCGCCGGCCAGCCCGGCGTAGCGACCCCGGTGGTACAGCAGGGGCGAGCCGACGTCGGCATGCCGGAGCACCTCCGGCTCCGCCAGCACCACGGCGTGATCGCCGACGGTCACCCGGTCGACGACCCGGCAGAGCAGCCAGGCCAGGGTGTCGTCGAGGATCGGCACCCCCTCCGGGCCCGTCCGCCAGCGGGTGGAGCCCGCGAACCTGTCGATGCCGCTTGTCGCGAAGGTCCGGGCCAGCGCCTGCTGATGGTGGGCGAGAAGGTGTACGGCCACGTGCCGGGCACGGGCGATAGCAGGCCAGCTCGACGACCCGAGGTTCAGACAGAACGAGACGATCGGCGGCGCCAGCGACACCGAGGTGAACGAGGTGGCGGTGAAACCGACCGCCGGCGCGCCGGGAGCGGTGACCACCGTGACGGTGCTGGCCTGGTGGCGCAGCAACGTCCGCAGCGCGTCGCTGTCGGCGTCGATCGGGGCGTCGATGGACTGGGTCATGGCGATCCTCCCGAGGGGTTGGTCCGCTGGGCCTACGAACGGTCGACGGAATCGCCCGCCAGCCGCTCGTACGGGGTCTTCTCGCCGGCCTCGACGGCGATCGGCAGCCGGTTCTCCGCCGGTGGCAACGGGCAGGTCGCGAAGTCGGTGTATGCGCACGGCAGGTTGGTGGCCCGGTTGAAGTCGAGTGTCAGCCAGCCCTGCTCGTCCGCCGCCGCGACGGACAGGGCGCGGTTGGCCGGATAGGTCGTGACGCCGGAGGTGGCGTCGGTGAACAGCACCGACAGGCTTCCGGGCGCGGCGCCGTCGAACGCGGTCAGGCTCAGCGGCACCCCGTCGACGCTGAACTCGATCCGACCGGGGGCGTCGTAGACATGCGTGAGCCCCTCCACGGCCGCGCCGACGGTGGTCGGCCGAGGGGTCTCGAACGGCACGAAACGGCCGCGCAGGACCCATCGACGGTTGGGGGGATAGGTGGGGGTGCCCCGGTAGGCGACACGCAGTGGGTGATCCGGTCGTCGGGGACGGAGGATGTCGTGCCCACCCCGGCGGGCCACCTCCAACACCCCACCGTCGATGCCCACGGTGATGCCGCCGCGCTCGGGGATCGGCCCGAACTCGTGCCGGCCGCGAACCGACCGGTCGTCAACGATCAACTCCTCGTCGGTGCCGAGAGTCACCACCGGGCCGCCCTCGCCGGTGTGCCACTCCCCCGGCACGTCGGGGAATCGTTGCCGCTCCGAGGTGAGCCAGTGCAGACCTGCGACGGCCAGGAAGCCGTGCGGGTCGGCCCGGGCATCCTCGTGGCGGCGGTGCCACTGCCGCCATTCCTCCGCGAACTCCGGCCGGGCTGTCGCGGTGGTGGGCGTCGGGGCGTCGGCGATCGTCACAGGTCCTCCTCGACGGGGTGCACCTCCACCCTGGTGGGGTGCGGGAATACCGGTCACGCGTCGGCGGTGGGCCGGCGGTGGACACCGGGCGGGCGAGGGCTGGCCAGCCCGTTCAGGCGAGGGTGGAAGCGCCCGGACAGAGCTGCGCGGCGACTCGCATCAGGTCGACGACCCGGCGGGAGGTGAACAACCGAACCGACGGCATGCGATCGATTTTCCTACCAACAAGGTAGGATTTCAAGCCCCTTGGGCACGCATCCTCGGTAGGCATGGAGACAGACGGTGACGGCACCAGGCACCCCCGCACAGTCGAGGCCCCTACGGAAGCTCGGCTTCCTGACCATCGGCCTGTTCGACGAGGCCGATCCCCGCGCGGGCCACGAGGCGACCCTGAAGCTCATCGAGCTGGGCGAGCAACTCGGCTTCGACAGCACCTGGGTCCGCCACCGCCACCTCCAGTACGGCATCTCGTCTCCGATCGCCGTCCTGGCGGCGGCCTCGCAGCGGACCCGACACGTCGAACTCGGCACCGCGGTCATCCCGCTCGGTTGGGAGAACCCGCTCCGACTGGCCGAGGACCTCGCGACGGTCGACATCCTGTCCGGCGGACGGCTCAACGCCGGAGTGAGCGTCGGCCCGCCCATGCACTTCGATCGGGTGCGACGATCGCTATACCCGGACACCGCTGACACGGAGGACTTCAGCCACACGCGGGCACGCCGCCTGCTCGACCTCATCCGCGGCGAGGCGGCCAGCGACGTCGACGGCTTCGAGGGCTTCGAGGAGTTCTCCCGCCGCGTGCAGCCGCACTCACCCGGGCTGGCGTCCCGTATGTGGTACGGCGCGGGCAGCCTCAGCTCCGCACGTTGGGCCGGTGAGCAGGGCATGAACCTGCTCACCAGCAGCGTGGTCAAGGCCGAGGACGCCACCGACTTCGCCGAGATCCAACTTTCGCACATCCGGACGTTTCGCGCCCATCATCCGGACGGCGACCGGGCCCGCGTCTCGCAGGGGCTCGTCGTCATCCCCACCGACACCGCCACCGCGTCTCAACGCGCCCGCTACGAGGAGTACGTCCGACAGCGAACTCCTCGAACGGCCTCACCACAGGGGCCTGCCCGGATGCTGTTCGCCCCCGACCTCGTCGGCCCGTCGGAGCTGATCGCCGAGCGACTGCTCGACCATGCCGCCTTCCGCGAGGTCGACGAGGTCGCCTTCGCGCTGCCCTTCACCTTCACGTCGGCGGACTACGCGCAGATCCTCACCGATACGGCGACCCGGCTCGGCCCGGCGCTCGGCTGGCAGCCCACCCGCTGAGGCGAGCCGCCCGGGTGCACGCCGGCCCGTCCACCACCGGTCGAGTGTGGACATCCCGGGAGTACGATCCCGCTCGTACCACAGTGATGACCTCCAGCTCTCGACCCCTCGATAGGAGCCTGGCATGGCCGGCCCGGACCCCGAACTCGCCGCGAAACTCCAGCCCGACGTGCCGCACGCGGCACGCATCTGGAACTACTGGATGGGTGGCAAGGACAACTTCCAGTCCGACCGGGCGGCCGGCGACGCCGTCGCCGAGGTCTACCCGGAGATCGTCGTCATGGCACAGCAGTCCCGGGTGTTCCTGGTGCGGGCGGTGCGCTACCTCGCGGCCGAGGCGGGCATCCGGCAGTTCCTGGACATCGGCACCGGCCTGCCCAGCATGCAGAACACGCACGCGGTCGCCCAGGGCATCGCGCCCGACTCCCGCATCGTCTACGTGGACAACGACCCGATGGTGCTCGTGCACGCGCGGGCGCTGCTGGCCAGCACGACGGCGGAGGGTGTCACCACCTACGTTCCCGCCGACTACCACGACCCGGAGAAGATCCTCGCCGAGGCGGCACAGACGCTCGACTTCAGCCAGCCCATCGCCGTGATGTACATGGGCGTGATGGGCTACGAGCCCGACCTGGCCGAGGTGCGGTCGATCGTCGAGCGGACGATGGCCGCGATGCCGTCCGGCAGTTACCTCGTGCTCTGGGACGGCACCGACACCAGCCCTGAGGTGGTCGCCGGCGCGGAGCGGCTGGCGCAGAGCGGCGGAGTCCCGTACATCCTGCGCAGCCCGGAGGAGCTGGACAGCTGCTTCGCCGGGCTGACCAAGGTGGAGCCCGGCCTGGTGCCGATCCCCCTGTGGCGGTCGGACGAGCCGGACGCCGTCGGCATCGACGCCTACGGCGCCGTGGCCCGCAAGCCCTGACCGGCACGACGTCCGCCCCGCTCCCGCCGACGCGCCGGAGGCGGGGCGGACGTCGTTCACCGGGCGCAGCTCATGGTCAACCCGTCGGGGACCGCACTTGCCGTCCCGAGCAGACCGAAGGTGGTCGCCCCGTCCAGCGCCAGCGTGCCGTTGTAGGGGGCGTTGCGGACGGTGACGTCGGCGCCGACGGTCTCGGCCACCCCACCCCAGACCGTCTGGAGCCGCTCGTCACCGGACCACCGCCAGGACACGCGCCAGTGGTCCAGCGGTAGCGTCCCGGTGTTGCGGACCGTGACCGTGGCGACAAAACCGTTGCCCCAGCGGGCGTCGATCGTGGCGGTCGCCCGGCACGAGGTCAGCGGGGCGGTCCGCGCGGGCCCGATCGAGTACGGGTCGCGCTTACCGTCCGGGTCGCTGAACCGGTACCAGTACTCCGTGTCGGGCGTCAGACCCCCGATGGTCACCGTGCCGCTGCGTTCCGGCCCGGAGACGGCAGAGGCCACCGGCGTCCGCCACTGTTGGGCGTCCTCGCGGCTGGCGAAGAGGCTGACGGTCATCGGCGGGTCGTAGCCGCAGGGCGGACGGAAGAAGATCCAGTACGAGATGGTCACGCTCGTGGTGGTGACCCCGGCGACGTTTGCGGTGATCGGGAGAGCCGGTGGGCAGGTCGGTGTCGGTGTCGGTGCGGGCGTGGTCGCCGGAGTTGGCGTGAGCGTCGCTTCGGCGGCGGTGGTCACCGTCCCGGTCCAGGTGGCAAGCACCACGGTGGTGACGGCGAGGAACATGCGGAGCATCGGTACCTCCGTGATTGCCGGGCACCGATGACCGAGGTGGAAGCCGGTGCCGCGCTCGGACGTCCGGTCGGCGACGAGGCTGCCCGGCGCGGGTGACAGGGCCACCTCGCGTGCCCCTCGGACCGGAGGAGATCTGGTGCGCGCTGGCTCCTCGAGCACGACCGAACCACAGCATGGCAGTCGACGGTCATCGATACAACCCGGTCCCGAGCCGGTCGAGAACCGTCCGTTTTCCCGTCGCCGCACGGACACCCGGCGGGCGTTCGCGGCAACAATGATCCATCGTGGTCTATCCGTTCGGACACGGGAGCACATCATGCTCGACGCACGCAGCACGAACCGGCGACCCCGGGTGG
>NZ_JBSGIV010000124.1:0-7831 GCF_053605225.1 Micromonospora sp. NPDC003944 | reverse complement strand
TGGAGGCGTTCGCCGGCGTGGTCGGGCCGCGCGCCGAAGACCCGGTGGACCTCATCGAGTACGACTGGTCGGCCCAGGAGTGGACCCGGGGCTGCTTCTCCGGTGCGCTGACCCCGGGCGCGTGGCGGACGTACGGTCCGCACCTGCGGCCGCCGGTGGGGCGGGTGTACTGGGCGGGCACCGAGACGGCCACCCGGTGGAGCGGTTATCTGGAGGGCGCGGTGCGCGCCGGTGAGCGGGCAGCGGCCGAGGTGCTTGCCGGTGCAGCGGCACGACCGTAGCCGGCCCGGTCTCGGCGGGACCGGGCCGGCCTCGGCCCTGGGTGCTGCCCGGCCGACCCGGTCCGATGAGACGACCGGGCCGACGCGGGCGCCCCGGTCAGGGGTAGGTGGTCAGGTACACCGTCTGGTTGGCCGTGTTCGCGGTCCCACCGGCGTTGTTGATCACCCGATTGATGGTGCCGACGCCACCGAGCGAGACGGTGACCATGTTCGTGAAGCGCACGTTCGAGTTGACGGGCACCTCGAAGGACCGCTCCTCGACCACTGCGGGGTTGACGTTGAAGTAGCTGTAGCTGCCCAGCCCGAACGCCTGGTGGCTGGTCACCGAATCGGCCACCTTGTACGCGGCGTAGCCCCGCGTCGACCCGTTCATCCAGGCCGCCTGGTTCGGCACGTCGTACGGCAGCTCGTTCTGGTAGAAGTAGGTCCGCCCGCCGTTGCCGTTCCAGATGGTCTGGTACTTCTGGTAGTGCTCGACGAAGAGGCCGTACATGGTGACGTTGTCGCCGTTGACGGTGAGCCCGGTGTCGGCGGTGTTCAGCGTCCACCCGGTCGGTACGCCGCTCGCGGCGTGGTCGGCCCGCCACAGCCACATGTGGTCGCCGATCACGTTGTCGCTGTTGACGGTCAGCGTGTTGGTGGCCTTGCCGATGTGCGGGCCGCCGATGCGGAAGAACACGTCGTGCAGCGAGGTCGGGTTCGAGGCGTGACTCGCGGACGAACCGGACGGCCCGACCTCCATCAGCACCGGCGAGTTGGTCGTGCCGGCCTCGAACATGATGCCGGCGACCTTGACGCCGTCCACGTCGGCCACCCGCATCCCGACGGTGCCGTTGTCGGCCTGGATGGTGGCCAGGCCCAGACCGAGGATCACCGTGTCGGCCCGGTTGACCTGGATCGGCTCGGTGATGCGGTGCACGCCCGGGGTGAAGAGCAGGTGCTTGCCCTGGGAGAGAGCCGTGTTGATGGTGGCGGCGCTGGTGCCGGGCTGGACGACGAAGAACTGCGACAGCGACAGGGACGAACCGGCCGGGGTCTTGTTGTACCAGCTGGTGCCGGTGGAGTTGGTGCGCAGCGCGGGCACGAACACCCGGTACTCGCCGCTGCCGGTCACGTAGAGGAACGGCTTCTCCCGGACCTGCGGGGTCTGGGCGATGACGGTGTGCGACGGGTTGGGGAAGCTCGGCGCCGGCGCGCCGTTGACGCCCTGGAAGACCATGTTCCACACCGAGCCGGTCCAGCCGTTGCCGAACTCGCTGTTGCGGGAGTACCACTGCTGCTGCGAGCCGGAGACGACCAGGCCGTCGATGCGGGTGTCGGCCAGCAGACCGCCGCTGGACCAGCCGTCGCCACCGTTCCAGAGCTGGATCTGGTTCTGCGCGCCGCGCAGGTGCATCCGCCGGTACGGCGCGGCCTGGGACACCGCCCACCGCTCCACCGTCTGCCCGGCGGGCAGGGTGACCGAGAGGTTCTCGGCGGCCCGCCAGAAGTTCTGGGTGGCGTTGCCGCCGAACCAGAACGCCTCGGTACGGACGTGGCCGTTGAGGTTGACGTCGTCCGGGCTCATGCCGAGACCGGCGACCTGGGTGAAGAAGCCGAGGTTGACGTCGGCGGTGTAGGTGCCCGGCTTGAACAGCACGGCGTAGCGCTGCGGACCGAACTGGTTGGTCTCCTGCTGCGTGAACAGGGTGTTCAGTCGACTCTGGATCGTCGACGTCGGCGTGCTCGGGTCGAAGACGAACGTGTTCGACCCGAGGTTGGGGTTGTACGGGTCGGTGGGCGTCACCGGGGGCTCGTTGGTGCCGCCGCCGGTCTCGCCGTAGACCTGGAACTCCCAGAGCGAGTAGCCGTAGCCGGTGCCCCGGGTGGTGCCGTACATGCGGACGTAGCGGCCGGCGCCGGAGACGGTGAGGTTCTGGGTGCCGCCGGTGCTGGTGGTGGTCGAGTAGATCGTGGTCCAGGTGGAACCGTTGTCGGAGGTCTGGAGCTGGAAGGCCCGGCCGTAGGCGCCCTCCCAGAGCAGGTTGACCTGGGTGATGGTGGCACGGGCGCCCAGGTCGACCTGGAGCCACTGGGGGTCGCTGAACGCGCTGGACCAGCGGGTGCCGGTGTTGCCGTCGACAGCGGCGGCGGCGGGGGTTCCGCCGTTCTCGGTGGACGAGGCGGTGGCCGTACGGCCCTGGGACAGCAGGACGGGGGCGGCCTGCGCGGGTGTCGTGGCTCCGGCCGGGGTGAGCGTCGCGACCAGGGCCACGGTGAGCCCGACGAGCAGGTGCCGCACGACCCGGGGACGCGGGCGTACGGATGTAGCGCGAGATGTCATGACATCGCCTGTCGATAGGGGGTTACGGACTGCCGCAGGGTGGAGGGATCGGCTCGCCCGTAGCGCCGGGGGTGGTGCCGCCGAGGCGACGCCGCGGGATGGAGAGCGCTCTCGTAGGAGTGTTGCGGCGAGATTGCGGCGGCGTCAAGACATCGATCTATAACTTCGTTATTTATCCCGAGAGCCGGGTTTTGCGTAATTCTCGATCCTCCACGCCGGTCACGCGCCGCCCCGACCAAGCGCCAGTCGACTTCCCGCGAGGCCGGTCCCTCCTGGGGCGATCCGAAACCGAGTCGATCACCGCAAGATCGACACAGCTTCGGTGATGTTGCTGCCTCAAGCCGGCCTGAGGCAGCAACATCCGGGATGTTGCGCGGATCTTGCGGGCAGGGACGGGCGTGGGCGGGGGGTGGGGGCGAGGGGTGCGGGGGGTGCGGGGGGGCCGGGGGGTCAGGTTCGGCGGACGCCACCCTCGGTGAGGAAGCGGGCGATGGGGAGGGTGGCCGCCCCCAGCGCCACGGCGTCGACCCCGAGCCGGCACAGTTCGATCGACGCCTGGTCGTAGGGTTGGCGTAGCGCCTGCCGGCCGGCGGCCTCCCGAACGGCCGGCAACAGGTCACCGAGGGCCATCGCCGCCCAGCCGCCGAGGACCACACGCTCGGGGTTGAACAGGTTGATCAGGTTGGCCACCCCGGCGCCGAGGTAGCCGGCGGTGTCGTCCAGGACCCGTCGGGCGGTGGCAGAGGTCTCGGCGGCGGCGACCAGCGCGGCGATCTGGGACTCCTCGTCCTCGCCCGGCACCGCTCGACCCCGGCGGGCCTCCCGGTAGCGGTCGATGATCGCCTCGGCTCCCACGTACGCCTCGAGGCAGCCCCGCGCGCCGCACCGGCAGGCGCGGCCGCCGTACACCAGGGTGGTGTGCCCCCACTCCCCCGCGCTGCTGGACGCGCCCCGGTAGGTGGCCCCGTTGGTGACCACCGACGCGCCGACCCCGGAGCCGACGAGCGCGAAGACGGCGTGCCGGGCGCCCCGGCCGGCGCCGAACCACATCTCGGCCTGGCCGAGGGTCTTCGCGCCGTTGTCGATGTGCAGCGGCAGGTCGGTGCCGGCGCCGATCAGACGTTCCAGCGGCACCCGGTCCCAACCGAGGGCCTGGGCGTGCACGACGGCCTCGGTGCCCTGCTCGACCACACCGGAGACGCCGATGCCGACGCCGAGGACGTCGCCGGCCGCCACCCCGGCCTGGGCGGTGACCGCGTCGATGCCGGCCAGCACGTGCCCGGCCACCAGGTCGGGCTCGGTGCGGGCCGGGTCGAGCGGGTACTCGACGCTGGCCAGCAGGGTCATCGCGAAGTCGAACAGCTCGACCCGGACCCGGGTCTCGCCGACGTCCACGCCGACCACGAAGGCGAAACGGGGCGCGATCCGCAGCAGCATGCTGGGCCGGCCGCCGTCGGACTCGGCGGCGCCGGCCTCGGCGACCAGCCCCTCGTCGATCAGGTCGGCCACCACGTTGCTGACCGCGGGTTGACTCAGCCCGGTGCTGCGCACCAGGTCCTGCCGGGTGAGCGGGCCGTCCAGGAAGAGCTTGGTCAGCAGGGCGGACCTGTTACGCAGCCGCACGCTGCGGTTGGTGGCACGCGCCAGCTCCACTCGTCACCTCGTTCCCGTCGGCCGTTCGAGGCGACTGTAACCGCCTCGTGCTTGACGACCCACCGACCAGCAACTTTAATGACGACATAAATTAAGCCGTGATGTAACTCCCGGGAAACGCCGACGGACCCCGACGGCGCACCCCCGAACCCTGTCCGCAGCCGACCTTCGTCACCCGACCCCTATCGGTGACGAAGGCCGGCGGACCCCCACCACGCACCGGAAGGGCTGACCCGTGTCGAGACGACACCTCGGGATATTCACCGCCGCCGTACTGGCGGCCGCCTCGCTGACCGCCTGCGGTGGCTCCGGCGACGACTCCGCCGCCTCACCCAAGACGCTCACCTACTGGGCCAGCAACCAGGGCGCCAGCCTGGAGGCCGACAAGACCATCCTCCAGCCGGAGCTGGACAAGTTCGAGAAGCAGACCGGGATCAAGGTCACCGTCGAGGTGGTCCCCTGGTCGGACCTGCTCAACCGCCTGCTGGCCGCCGCCACCTCGGGCAAGGGCCCGGACGTGGTCAACATCGGCAACACCTGGTCGGCCTCGCTACAGGCCACCGGCGCGCTCGTCGAGTTCGACGACGCCACCCTCCAGGCCGTCGGCGGCAAGGACCGGATCGTGCCCGCCGCGCTCGCCGCCGCCGGCGCCCCCGGCAAGCCGCCGGCCGCCGTGCCGCTCTACTCCATGGCGTACAGCCTGTACTACAACAAGAAGATGTTCGCCGACGCGGGCATCACCGCGCCGCCGACGACCTGGGAGCAGGTCGTCGAGTACGGCAAGAAGCTCAGCACCGGCGGCAAGTGGGGCCTGGCGATCGAGGGGGCCAACCCGTCGGAGAACGCGCACCATGCCTTCACCTTCAGCCAGCAGTACGGCGGTGAGTGGTTCGACTCGGCCGGCAAGCCGACCTTCGACACCCCGCAGAACGTGTCGGCCATCAAGCGGTACATCGACTTCATGGCCGCCGACAAGATCACCAACCCGAGCAACGCCGAGTACGCGCAGAACCAGTCGGTCTCCGACTTCGCCAACGGCAAGGCCGCCATGCTGCTCTGGCAGTCCGCCGGCTCGAACCTGAAGACGCAGAACATGGCCGCCGACGCGTACGGGGTGGCCCCGGTGCCGTTCCTGGCCAGCCCGCCGGCCGGTGGCAAGAAGGTCAACAGCATGGTCGCCGGGATCAACATGGCGGTCTTCAAGCACACCAAGAACAAGGACGGCGCGCTGAACTTCGTCAAGTTCATGACGAGCGACGAGGAGCAGACGCTCCTCAACAAGACGTACGGCTCGCTGCCGGCGGTCAAGACCGCGGGCTCCGACCCGGCGTTCAGCGCCCCGGAGCAGAAGACGATCCAGGAGACCCTGGTCACCACCGCGGCCCCGCTGCCGCAGGTGCCCGAGGAGAGCACCTTCGAGACCCTGGTCGGCACCGCGATGAAGGAGCTGTTCGCGGACGCGGCAAGCGGCAAGCCGGTCACCGAGGCCTCGGTGAAGGCGAAGCTGACCGACGCGCAGCAGAAGATGCGCTGACCCAGGCGTCACCGGTGGCCGTGGTCGGGTGCTGAGCCCGACCACGGCCACCGACTCCGAGAGGACCCCGATGGCTACCAGCACCACCGCGCCGGACGCTGCCCGGCGCGAACCCCGGGCCGGGTCACCGGCACGAGGGCCGGCCCGCCGGCCCCGCGGCCCGCGCCGCTCACTCCTGCCCTACCTGCTGCTCGCCCCGGCCATCGTGCTGGAACTCGCCATCCACGTGATCCCGATGGTGGTCGGCGTCTGGATGAGCATGCTGGAGCTGACCCAGTTCCACATCCGCGACTGGTCGACCGCGCCCTTCGTGGGGTGGGAGAACTACCGGGCGACGCTCGACCTGAACAGCGCCGCCGGCAAGGAACTGCTGCACTCGTTCTGGGTCACCCTTGCCTACAGCGTGCTCTCGGTCGGCTTCGCCTGGCTGCTCGGCATCTCGGCGGCGGTCGTGCTGCAACGCCCGTTCCGGGGGCGGGCGATCCTGCGGGCGCTCTTCCTCACCCCGTACGCCCTGCCGGTCTACGCCGCGGTGATCACCTGGAGCTTCCTGCTGCAACGCGACACCGGCCTGGTCAACCACGTGCTCGTCGACCAGCTCGGGCTGCTGGGCGAGCGCCCGTTCTGGTTGATCGGCGACAACAGCTTCTGGTCGCTGCTGGTGGTGTCGGTGTGGCGCAACTGGCCCTTCGCCTTCCTGTGCCTGATGGCCGGGCTGCAGAACGTCCCCGGCGAGCTGTACGAGGCCGCCGCGATCGACGGCGCCGGGTTCTGGCGTCGGCTGCGCTCGGTCACCCTGCCCATGCTGCGGCCGGTCAACCTGGTGCTGCTGCTGGTGCTGTTCCTGTGGACGTTCAACGACTTCAACACCCCGTTCGTGCTCTTCGGCGGCTCCGCCCCGGAGCAGGCCGACCTCATCTCCATCCACATCTACCGCAGCTCGTTCAAGACCTGGGACTTCGGCTCCGGGTCGGCGATGTCGGTGGCGCTGCTGCTGTTCCTGATGATCGTGTCGGCCGCGTACCTGCTGATCACCAACCGTCGGAGGGACGACCATGCGTGAATCCGCCGGTGAGCGCTGGGGCCGGCGCATCGTGCTGACCCTGCTCACCCTCTTCGTCGTCATCCCGCTCTACGTGATGGTCACCTCGGCGGCGAAGCCGTTGCAGGACGTGCAGAACGGTTTCACCTGGTGGCCCAGCCGGCCCACCCTGCAACCATTCGTCGACATGTGGTCCACCGTGCCGCTGGCCCGCTACCTGGTGAACAGCCTGGTGGTGTCGAGCATCGCGGCGGTCTGCTCGGTCGCGATCGCCATCTTCGCCGCGTTCGCGGTCAGCCGGTACCGCTTCCGTGGCCGGGGCGTCTTCACGGTGACGGTGCTGTCCACCCAGATGTTCCCCGGCATCCTGTTCCTGCTGCCGCTGTTCCTCATCTACGTCAACCTGGGCAACGCCACCGGCATCGAGCTGTACGCCAGCCGTACCGGCCTGGTCATTACCTACCTGACGTTCTCGCTGCCGTTCTCGATCTGGATGCTCGTCGGTTACTTCGACTCGATCCCCCGAGGTCTGGACGAGGCGGCGCAGGTCGACGGCGCCGGGCCGCTGCGCACCCTGTTCCAGGTCATCCTGCCGGCCGCCGTGCCCGGCGTCGTCGCGGTCACCGTGTACGCGTTCATGACCGCCTGGGGTGAGGTGCTGTTCGCGTCGGTGATGACCGACGAGGGCAGCCGCACCCTGGCCGTGGGCCTGCAGGGCTACTCCACCCAGTTCAACGTCTACTGGAACCAGATCATGGCCGCCTCGCTTGTGGTCAGCATCCCGGTCGTCGTCGGGTTCCTGGCCCTGCAGCGGTACTTCGTCGCCGGCCTCACCGCCGGCGCTGTCAAGTGAGTCATCCGATCCCAGAGGAGAACCATCCCGTGCCCGACCTGTCCAAGCTGCCACCCGACTTCCTCTGGGGCGTCGCCACGGCGGCGTACCAGATCGAGGGGGCCGGCGACGTCGAACGCCGGGCGCCGACCAACAGGGACACCAT
>NZ_JBSGIV010000123.1:0-8187 GCF_053605225.1 Micromonospora sp. NPDC003944 | reverse complement strand
GCGGCCCGCCGTCAGGCCCCACGGCGGGCGGCCCGCCGTCAGGCCCCACGGCGGGCGGCCCGCCGTCAGGCCCCACGGCGGGCGGCCCGATCCCTGGGCGTCGGCCTCTGGACAGAAACAGTTAACTGTCTTAATAATAAGCCGCAACGTCGACGTCCATGAATGCCCGCCCGGGCGCGGAGGGTCCCATGAAACGCTCCAGAGCACTTGTCCTGTCCCTGGTCGCCACCCTCGCCGCAGCACTCGGCGCGGCCTGGGTGGCGCTGCCCGCGTACGCCGCGGGGGCCACCGCCAGCTTCGTCAAGACCGCCGACTGGGGTTCCGGTTGGGAGGGGAAGTACACCATCGCCAACGGCGGCAGCTCGACGATCAACGGTTGGAGCCTCGCCTTCGACCTGCCGTCGGGCACCACGCTCGGCAGCTACTGGGACGCGCTGCTCAGCTCCACGGGCCAGCGGCACACCTTCACCAACAGGTCCTGGAACGGCACCATAGCCCCGGGTGCGTCGGTCTCCTTCGGCTTCCTGGCCAGCGGCTCCGGCTCACCTGGCAACTGCCAGCTCAACGGCGCGTCCTGCGGCGGCGGCACCCTGCCCACCACGCCGCCGCCCACCACGCCCCCGCCCACCACGCCGCCTCCGACCACGCCCCCGCCGACCACCCCACCGCCCACGAACCCGCCAACCGGTGGGCTGCCGAAGCACCTGCTCACCGGGTACTGGCACAACTTCGACAACCCGGCCGTCGAACTGCGGCTGCGCGACGTCCCCAACGAGTACGACCTGGTGGCGGTCGCCTTCGCCGAGGCCACCGCGACCCCCGGCGCGCTCACCTTCGGCGTCGACCCCGGACTGGCCGCCTCGCTCGGCGGCTACACCGACGCGGACTTCACCGCCGACGTGCGCACCCTGCACAGTCGGGGCAAGCGGGTCATCCTCTCCGTCGGCGGCGAGACCGGCCGGGTCACCGTGAACAACGCCGCCTCGGCCACCGCGTTCGCCGACACGGCCGCCGCGCTGATCGCCAGGTACGGCTTCGACGGCATCGACATCGACCTGGAGAACGGGCTCAACCCGACGTACATGGCGCAGGCGCTGCGTGCGCTGCGGGCCAAGGTCGGATCGAGCCTGATCATCGCGATGGCCCCGCAGACCATCGACATGCAGAACCCGGCCGGCGGCTACTTCAAGCTGGCGCTCGACATCAAGGACATCCTCACCGTCGTCAACACCCAGTACTACAACTCCGGCGCGATGCTCGGCTGCGACCAGAACGCCGCGTACGGCCAGGGCACCGTGAACTTCATCGTCGCGTTGGCCTGCATCCAGTTGGAGGCCGGGCTGCGCCCCGACCAGGTCGGCCTCGGCCTGCCCGCCGGAGCGGGCGCGGCCGGCGGCGGCATCGTCGCGCCAAGCGTCGTCAACGCCGCACTGGACTGCCTGGCCCGGGGCACCAACTGCGGCAGCTTCCGGCCGCCGCGCACCTACCCGGGCATCCGCGGCGCGATGACGTGGTCGGTGAACTGGGACGTCAGCAACGGCAACGGCTTCGCCAACACGGTCGGCCCGCACCTGGACACCCTGCCCTGAGCCTGCCCGCCGGCGTCCGCCAAGGGCGTCGGCGGCAGGCGGTAACGCGGATCAGCGACCGGCGGTCACCGACCGCCGGTCGTCGCGTTCCCGGCGCTTGCGGACCTTCCGGATCACCCAGCTCACCACCATCACGACGAAGACCGCGACGATCGCGTAGTTGAACCAGTCGCTGTAACGCTCGACGTCCTGCCAGCGGCTTCCCAGCGCGTAACCGGCCCCCACGATGAGGCCGTTCCACACCCCGCTGCCGATCGTGGTGAGCAGGATGAACTCACCCAGCGGCATCCGGTTGGCCCCGGCCGGCACGGAGACCAGGCTCCGGACCACCGGCACCACCCGGCCGATCAGCACCGCCCAGCGACCGTGCCGCTCGAACCACTTGTCGGCCTTCTCCAGGTCGTCGCTGTCCACAAGTGGGATGTGGTCCAGCCAGCGCTTGAGTCGCTCCTCGCCGAGCGCCGCGCCCAGCCAGTAGAGCACCAGCGCACCCACGAGCGACCCGACGGTCGCAGCCAGCACCACGACGACGACGTTGAACTTCCCCTCGTGCGCCAGGAAGCCGGCGAGAGCCAACACGATCTCACTGGGGATCGGCGGGACGATGCTCTCCAACGCCACAAGCAGCGCCACCCCGACCGGGCCCATCACCTCGATCACCGAGGCCACCCAGCCGGTCAACCCGGTGAACTCGGACGGGTCGCCAGCCTGGGCGTACGCCATGGTCGTCCTTCCGGTCGGCAGTCGGGGATCGGAGGGTCATACCCAGCGGGGCGGTCGTTACACCTCGGGGTGCAGCGCGGCGTCCGCCGGCCCCTGCCTCCAGCCAGTGAACACCACTGTCAGCCCGGCGCGGGACGGCGCGCAGCAGAACGGCCCGGCCATCGCGTCGGCCGCCGGGTCCAGCGGGGCGAGCCGGACCAGTCGCCACGGCTCGTCGTCGGCCCGGGCGCGGACGGTCAGCGCGTCGCCGGCCCGGCTGACCCGGACGGTCACCTCCCGGCCCGCCCACTCCGGCACCGGCCCCACCGACCAGTCGGAGAACTCGCGCGTCACCACGGCGCCGAGCTGCACCTCGCCGTCACTGACCTCGACACCGGCCTTGGTCCAGGTCCGTTCGTCGACGCGGACGAACGCTCCGGCCTGGTCGAACTGGGCCGAGAAGTCGAGCCGGAAGCTCACCTCCATGGCGGTGCCCACCGGCAGCGGCGCCAGCAGGGCCGGGCCGTTGTCGTGCACGAAGCCGTAGCTGGTCCGCCGCCAGAAGTCGCTCTCCGCCGCCGGCTCGACGACCATCTCGCCGGCCGGGCCGTCCTCGACGCGTACCGGCGGGTGCAGCCAGGTGCCCCGGGACCAGTCCAACAGTTCGCTCGGCGGTACGAGGTCGTTCTCCATGACGGGCACGGTAACCCACGGCGGTCGCCGGTCGGCCCGGCTGGTTTGCCGCGGTGATCAACTGGAGAGATTTCTTCGGCATGGGTGACCGTTGGTATTCCGAAGCCGTCGTCTACTGCCTCGACATCGACACGTTCGCCGACTCCGACGGCGACGGGGTCGGTGACATCCGTGGGTTGATCGGGAGGCTGGACTACCTGGCCCGGCTCGGGGTCACCTGCCTGTGGCTGCACCCGATCCACCCGTCGCCCAACCGCGACGACGGCTACGACGCCACCGACTTCTACAACGTGGACCCGCGCTTCGGCACCCTTGGCGACTTCGCCGAGCTGCTGCACCAGGCCCAGAACCGGGGCATCCGCGTGATCATCGACCTGGTGGTCAACCACACCTCCGACGAGCACCCGTGGTTCCAGTCCGCCCGTTCCTCGCCGGACTCGCCGTACCGGGACTGGTACGTCTGGTCCGACACCGAGCCGGCCGACCGGCACCAGGGCATGGTCTTCCCCGGCGAGCAGGACGAGACGTGGAGCTACGACCGGACCGCCAAGTCGTGGTTCTACCACCGGTTCTACAAGTTCCAGCCGGACCTCAACTTCGCCAACCCCGAGGTCCGGGCCGAAGTCAAGAAGATCATGTCCTTCTGGCTCCAGCTCGGCGTCTCCGGCTTCCGGATGGACGCGGTGCCGTTCATCATCGAGCTGACCGAGCCGGGCAACCCGAACTCCCCGAAGGACTTCGAGTTCCTCACCGAGATGCGCCAGCACGTCCAGTGGCGTCGCGGCGACGCGGTCCTGCTGGCCGAGGCGAACGTCGAGCCGGACCAGCTCCCCACGTTCTTCGGCGACGCCAGCGGCTCCGGCAACCGGATCCACATGCTCTTCGACTTCATGCTCAACGGGCGGCTCATGCTCGCCCTGGCCCGGGAGGACCCGGAGTCGCTGATCGAGGCGCTCCGCGACACCCCGAAGCTGCCGGTCGGCGGGCAGTGGGCCACCTTCCTGCGCAACCACGACGAGATCGACCTGTCCCGGCTGACAACCGAACAGCGCAACCAGGTGTACGCGCAGTTCGGCCCGGACGAGAACATGCGCATCTACGACCGGGGCATCCGTCGCCGGCTCGCCCCGATGCTCGGCAACGACCGGCGGCGCATCGAGCTGGCGTACGCCCTGCAGTTCTCGATGCGCGGCACGCCGGTGCTGCGCTACGGCGAGGAGATCGGGATGGGCGAGGACCTGTCGCTGCCCGGTCGGGAGGCGATCCGTACCCCGATGCAGTGGTCGTACCAGCCGAATGCCGGCTTCTCCACGGCGGACCCGGAGAAGCTGGTCCGCCCGGTGATCGACAAGGGTGAGTTCGGTTACCAGAACGTCAACGTCACCGCCCAGCGGGGCGACGCCAAGTCGCTGCTCGCCTGGTTCGAGCGCATGATCCGTACGCTGCGGGAGGCCCCGGAGATCGGCTCCGGCTCGACGACCCACATCGACGTGGCGATGCCCGCCGGGGTGCTCGCGCACCGTGCCGACGGGCCGACGGGCACGATGGTCTTCCTGCACAACCTGGGCACCGACGACGTCGAGGTGGACCTCAGCAGCCTGGAGCCGGAGGCCGACCTGCCGATCGACGTGCTTGCCGACCGGGGCTACGGCGAGTTGGGCAAGCTCGGCGCGGTGAAGGTCTCCGGCCACGGATACCGGTGGATTCGCCTATGCCGAGGGTCGGCCTGTTGACGTTAAGCTCCTCCGATCGACCCCACGTTACCGGGAGGTAATCATGTCGGAGGAGTCCCGCGTCGCCATCGTCACCGGAGCCGCACGCGGCATCGGCGCGGCCACCGCCCGACGGCTGGCCGCCGACGGAATGGCCGTCGCGGTGGTCGACATCGAGGAGGCGGCCACCAAGGAGACGGTGGACGCCATCGCCGCGGCCGGTGGCCGGGCGCTCGGCGTGGGCGCCGACGTCTCCGACCGGGAGCAGGTGGAGGCGGCCGTCGAACGAATCGCCACCGAGCTGGGCGCGCCCACCGTGCTTGTCAACAACGCCGGCGTGCTCCGCGACAACCTGCTGTTCAAGATGACCAGCGCCGACTGGGACACGGTGATGGGTGTGCACCTGCGCGGCGCGTTCCTGTTCAGCCAGGCCGCCCAGAAGCACATGGTGGACCGCAAGTGGGGGCGGATCGTCAACCTCTCCAGCACCTCCGCCCTCGGCAACCGGGGCCAGGCGAACTACGCCGCCGCCAAGGCCGGTCTGCAGGGCTTCACCAAGACGCTCGCCATCGAGTTGGGCCCGTTCGGGGTGACGGTGAACGCGGTCGCACCAGGCTTCATCGTCACCGACATGACAGCGGCCACCGCCGCCCGGATGAAGGTCGACTTCGACGACTTCCAGAAGCACGCCGCCGCCGAGATCCCGGTCCGTCGCCCGGGCCGGCCGGAGGACGTGGCGCACACCATCTCGTTCCTCGCGAGCGAGGGTGCCGGCTTCGTCTCCGGTCAGGTCATCTACGTCGCCGGCGGACCCCGGGACTGACCCCTCCCGGACGAGGGAGCTCCCCAGGACGGGACGCCCTCGTCCCCGGGTCGTTGCCGGGCGGTCGCCGGGTCCTGTGGTCGCCGGGTCCTTGCTGGGCGGTGGACGGGTGCGGCGGGTCAGGCCGGTGCGCGGCGGGTGCGCCAGAGCCAGACCAGCCCGAGCACCGGCAGCACCAGCGGGATGTAGCCGTACCCGCTGCCGAACTGCGACCAGACCGTCTCGTCCGGGAAGAGTTCCTTGTCGACCAGGCTCAGGATGCCGACCACGACCACCCCGACCAGCTCCACGGAGCAGCACGCCAGCGCCACCCGTCGGCCGGCGTGCCCGGCGCGAGCCAGCCCCACCGCGGCCACGATGTAGATGAGCGCGGCCACCCCGGAGAGCAGGTACGCCACCGGCGCCTCGTCGAACTTGGTCGCGATCTGCAGGCCCGCCCGACTCGTCGCCGCGATGGCGAAGAGTAGGTAGACCGCGATCAGCAGCCGACCCGGCCCGGAGTTCGTACGCTGTCGAGCCGGTCCTGCCTCAACCACCGAGCACCTCCCAGGTCTGCTGCAGGCGGACCACCACCACCGGGGCCACCAGACAGACCGCGCAGACGATCGCCGAGCCCCAGCGGGTCGGCTCCATCCGGGCCAGCACCCACGCCAGTGGCGGCAGGCACACGAGCGTGACCAGATAGCCGAAGAAGGCGCCGGGCTCGCCGGGCCGATCCCCGTCGCCGACCGCGACGAGCGCCAGCACGGTCAACACCAGCAACGCCACTTCGAGTACGGCCAGGCCGACGAACTGCACCCGGTCCGGTGGCCGGTGGCGTACCGCCGCCACCAGCGCCCACACCGCGACGAGCAACGACAGCACGATCGGCACGGTCGCGACGATCCCGTCCACCGGCGAGTCGGCGCCCACGCTGGTCACCGGACACACCCGGTCGTTGCCTCGGTCACCGGCACAGCCTACTAACCGTCGTAGTAAAGGGCTGCCCTGCCTCTCCGCATGTGACGCGGTCCCGCCTGCCGCTCCGGTGCCCACGCTTCTCGCGTGGCGTCAGTCGCCGGCCTGCAGCCAGTAGACCGAGACGGCAAGCAGCGGGTCGGGCCCGTCGTTCCGAATCTGGTGCGGCACCCTGCTGTCGAACGCCACGACGTCTCCGGCCCGCAACACGTCCGTCCGGTCGGCGAACGTCACGGTCCCGACCCCGGACACGATGATCCAAACCTCGCGGGATCGATGAACGTCGAGGTCATTGGAGGTGTTCGGGGCCACCGACCAGCGAGCGACCTCGAACGGGGCGGGCGCCGTCGACGAAAACGGCAGCAGCGCCCGGTGCACCCTGCCACCCTCGGTGAAGTCGTACCAGTGTTCAAACGTCACGACACCGCTGGTGGTCGCTGGATTCGCGCTCGGCATGTCGTCGAGACTGCCTCGCCGCACCTGGTGTGTCTGGCGGCAATCGGACCTGGGGCTGCCGGAAACGGCTCGGGCGGTGCCCGGCGGACCGCGGGTGGACAACAGTGCCACCAGCCCTCGGTCAGCTCGACCGCGGCCCCGGAAACGAGGGTGAGCTGCTTCGATTGGTCGAACCCGCCGCCGTCACGACCGCCGGGGCGACTAGCGTGGATCACGTCCGTGGCGTTGCCACGGTGCGGGAAACAGCGGAGGTACACGTGCTGCGGTTCGGCTTGTTCGGCACCGGTCACTGGGCTATCGAGACGCATGGGAAGGCGCTGCACGCTCATCCCGACGCGGAACTGGTCGGGGTGTGGGGTCGCAACCCGGAGCGCGCCTCCGCGCTCGCCGAGCGGTACGGGGTGCCCGCCTACGCCGACGTCGACGCGCTCATCGAGCAGTGCGAGGCGGTGGCCGTCGCCCTGCCGCCGGACATCCAGGCCGACATCGCGGTCCGGGCCGCCCGCGCCGGCCGGCACCTGCTGCTGGACAAGCCGTTGGCGCTCAGCGTCGCCGACGCCGACCGGGTCGTGGCCGCCGCCGACGAGTCCGGGGTCGCCTCGGTCGTCTTCTTCACGCAGCGGTTCCAGCCGAACGTGACGGCGTTCCTCGCCGCCACCGCCGCCGCCGGGGGCTGGCAGCACGGCCGGACCACCGCCTTCGCCTCGATCTTCCAGGACGGCAGCCCGTACGGCGGCTCGTTGTGGCGCCGGGAGCACGGGGCGCTCTGGGACATCGCCCCGCACGCCCTCTCGATCCTCCTGCCGGTGCTGGGCCGGGTGACGCAGGTGGCGGCGATGGACGGGCCGAGCGGGATGATCCACCTGCTGCTCACCCACGAGGGCGGTGCCACGAGCAGCGCCTCGCTCTCCCTTGACGCCCCGACCGAGTCGATGGCCCGGGAGTTCGTCTTCTACGGCGAGAACGGCATCGAGAACGTCCCGTTCGGCGAGAACGACGCCGCCACCGCGTTCGGCGTCGCCATCGACCAGCTCATCGAGCAGGTGCGGGCCGGCACCCGGGACCACCGCTGCGACGTCCGCTTCGGCCGCGAGGTCGTCACCATCATCGCCGCAGCCGAAACCGCCCGATCCGAATCCCGCACCACCCCCGTCCCCCACCCCTAACCCCACCCAACCCCAACCCCAACCCCACCCCCCAGGCATGCGGTGATCAAGAGGTTTGCGTCACGACACGCCGTCGGCATGACGCAAAC
>NZ_JBSGIV010000122.1:0-8322 GCF_053605225.1 Micromonospora sp. NPDC003944 | reverse complement strand
CCAGGAAAGGCCACCCCGATCGGGGTGGCCTTTCCTGCGTTTCACCCCGACCCGGAAACGAGTGCGCCCAAGCAGGATGTCGCACGATCTTGCGGCCGGCGGGGAGCGGTCAGTTTCGCGTCTGCATCTCGTCGCGGAGGTCGCTGAGCAGGCCGCCGGCGTCGGTGACGGACCGACCAGGGAACATGGCCATGACCACGCTGCCGTGGTCGGCCCAGCCGCACACCGCGAAGTCCCCGCCCTCGCCGCTGGTGGTGCCGCACTTCAGCACCCCACCGAGGCTGCCCGCGGGCAGCTCGCGCAGACCGTTCACCGCACCTGTCTCGTCCGACATCAGGCGGAAGAGGCTGTCCAGGTCCCGTTCCGGCTGCCAGAGCAGGGTGGTGCCCCCGAAGATGAGGACCGAGCGCATGTCATCGGCCGGGTCCCGGTAGACGGTGCCGAAACTGCGGTCCAGCTCGATGTTGGCCGCGAGACCGCTGCGCAGATAGTCGGCAGTGCTCTTCGCCCGCTCACTGTCGTCGCGGGTCAGGCCCGCCACCCGATCGGGTGAGGTCAGTTGGGTGTCCTTCTGCTGTGCCACCCGCCACCCACCGACACCGAGCACCGCGGCGCCGGCGAGGCCGACCACGAGCGCGGCCGTCCAACCGATCTTGCGGCGACGGGACCAGCCGCCGGACCGCTCGTCGGGGTCGCCCCCCGAGTCGCGGGTGCTCAGCTGGATCGGCTCTTCGGTCAGCTCGACCGGCTCGCGGCCGCCGTCGCGCGACCGCTCGGTGAGATGTGCGTCGGACATAGCCGACACCGTACGCGAACGGCAGGTGGCGCACGTCAGGTCCGTGAAAGCCCTCCGTAGACTTGTCCGGTGACCGAGAGACTGGATGCCCGACGCCCCGACGCCCCGACCCTTGCCGGCCAGTACCAGCCCGGTGAGGTAGAGCAGCGACGGTACGAGCAGTGGGTAGCCGGCGGGCACTTCCGGGCCTCCGCCGACAGCGACAAGCCGCCCTTCACCATCGTCATCCCGCCGCCGAACGTCACGGGCTCGCTGCACATGGGCCACGCGTTCGAGCACACGCTGATGGACGCGTTGACCCGGCGTAAGCGGATGCAGGGCTTCGAGGCGCTGTGGCTGCCGGGCATGGACCACGCCGGCATCGCCACCCAGAACCTGGTCGAGCGTCAGCTCGCCGCCGAGGGCCTCTCCCGGCACGACCTCGGCCGGGAGAAGTTCGTCGAGCGGGTCTGGCAGTGGAAGGCCGAGTCCGGTGGCGCCATCCTCGGCCAGATGCGCCGCCTCGGCGACTCCGTCGACTGGGACCGCGAGCGCTTCACCATGGACGAGGGGCTGACCCGCGCCGTCCAGACGATCTTCAAGAAGCTGTTCGACGACGGCCTGATCTACCGGGCCAACCGGATCATCAACTGGTGTCCGCGCTGCCTCACGGCGCTCTCCGACATCGAGGTCGAGCACACCGACGACGACGGCGAGCTGATCTCGATCCGCTACAGCGACGAGGTCGTGGTGGCCACCACCCGGGCCGAGACGATGCTCGGCGACACCGCCGTGGCGGTGCACCCCGACGACGAGCGCTACCAGCACCTCATCGGCACCGAGGTCGAACTGCCGCTGACCGGTCGACGGATCCCGATCGTCGCCGACGCGCACGTCGACCCGTCCTTCGGCACCGGCATGGTCAAGGTGACGCCGGCCCACGACCCGAACGACTTCGAGATCGGCCAGCGGCACGACCTGCCCGCGCTGACCGTGATGGACGAGCGTGGTGTGATCACCGTGCCGGGCCCGTTCGAGGGGTTGGACCGGTTCGAGGCGCGGCCCGCGATCGTGGCCGCGCTGCGCGAGCAGGGCCGGATCGTCGCCGAGAAGCGCCCGTACGTGCACGCGGTCGGGCACTGCTCGCGATGCAAGACCACAGTCGAGCCGCGGCTGTCGCTGCAGTGGTTCGTCAACACCGCCCCGCTGGCCCAGGCCGCGGGTGACGCGGTGCGCGACGGTCGGGTCCGCATCGAGCCGGCCGAGCTGTCCAAGCGCTACTTCGCCTGGGTCGACAACATGCACGACTGGTGCATCTCCCGCCAGCTGTGGTGGGGACACCGCATCCCGGTCTGGTACGGCCCGGCGGGTGAGATCGTCTGCGTCGGCCCCGACGAGGCGCCGCCGACCGGCGAGGGCTGGCACCAGGACGAGGACGTCCTGGACACCTGGTTCTCCAGCGGTCTGTGGCCGTTCTCCACCCTGGGGTGGCCCGAGCAGACCCCGGACCTGGCGAAGTTCTACCCGACGAGCGTGCTGGTCACCGGGTACGACATCCTGTTCTTCTGGGTCGCCCGGATGATGATGTTCGGCCTCTACGCGATGGACGGCCGGCCGCCCTTCGACGTGGTCGCGCTGCACGGGATGGTCCGCGACCAGTTCGGCAAGAAGATGTCGAAGTCGTTCGGCAACGTGGTCGACCCGCTCGACTGGATCGACCGCTACGGTGCCGACGCCACCCGGTTCACCCTGGCGCGGGGCGCGAACCCCGGCCAGGACGTCCCGGTCAGCGAGGAGTGGTGCCAGGGCTCGCGTAACTTCTGCAACAAGCTCTGGAACGCCACCCGGTTCGCCCTGATGAACGGCGCGCACACCACCGGCGACCTGCCCCCCACCGAGCAGCTCTCCACGGTCGACAGGTGGATCCTGTCCCGGTTGGCGCACGTCACCGCCGAGGTCGACGAGCAGTTCGAGGCGTACGAGTTCGCCAAGGTGTGCGACCTGCTCTACCACTTCGCCTGGGACGACGTCTGCGACTGGTACGTCGAGCTGAGCAAGCCGGTGCTCGCCGAGAGCGGCGCGGCCGCGGAGGTCAGCCGTCGGGTGCTCGGGCACGTGCTCGACCAGCTGCTGCGGCTGC
Source organism: Micromonospora sp. NPDC003944 (assembly GCF_053605225.1). NCBI lineage: Bacteria > Bacillati > Actinomycetota > Actinomycetes > Micromonosporales > Micromonosporaceae > Micromonospora > Micromonospora sp. NPDC003944. The sequence continues at coordinate 5,407 of NZ_JBSGIV010000122.1, read as the reverse complement.
TGCATCCGGTCATCCCGTTCGTCACCGAGGAACTGTGGCTCGCGCTGACCGGCGGCGAGACGGTGCAGGCCGCCGCCTGGCCGGTGGCCGACCTGTCGCTTGTCGACGACGCCGCCGAGGCCGAGCTGGTGGGCGTGCAGCGGGTGGTCACCGAGATCCGCCGGTTCCGCTCCGACCAGGGGCTGCGCCCGACGCAGCGGGTGGCAGCCCGCCTGGACGGGCTGTCCGGTGCGGGGATCGCGGCCCACGAGCCGCTGATCCGTTCGCTGGTCCGGTTGGACCCGGCCGGTGACGACTTCCAGGCCAGCGCCACGCTGGCCATGCCCGGCGCGGTGGGTGTCGCGTTGGACACCCGGGGGTCGATCGACGTGGCCGCCGAGCGGGCCCGGCTGACGAAGGATCGCGCGGCGGCCGAGAAGGAGGTCGCGCAGGCCCGGGCGAAGCTCGACAACCCCGCCTTCATCGGCAAGGCCCCCGAGCCGGTGGTCGCGAAGATCCGCGACCGGCTCGCCACCGCCGAGGCCGACCTGGTCCGGATCGACGCTGCTCTGGAGACACTGCCCTCGTGACCGACCGTACCGATTTCGCCGCCATCGAAGCCGAGCTGAACGCCCGCGGTTTCACCCGTATGGTCTTCGAGCTGGACCGGATCGAGTCCCTGCTCGACCTGCTCGGCAGCCCACAGCGGGCGTACCCGGCGATCCACCTGACCGGCACCAACGGCAAGACCTCCACCGCGCGGATGATCGACTCCTTGCTGCGGGCGTTCGGGCTGCACACCGGCCGGTACACCAGCCCGCACCTGGAGACCGTGCGGGAACGGATCAGCCTGGACGGGGAGCCGGTCAGCGAGGAGCGGTTCGCCGCGGTGTACCGGGAGATCAAGCCGCTTGCCGACCTCGTCGACGCGCGGTCCGACGAGCCGCTGACGTACTTCGACATGACCACCGCGCTGGCGTTCGCCACCTTCGCGGACGCGCCCGTCGACATCGCGGTGGTCGAGGTCGGCCTCGGTGGTGCCGAGGACGCGACGAACGTCCTCCAGGCCGGGGTCTGTGTGATCACCCCGATCGGGCTGGACCACACCGAGTGGCTCGGTGACACGCTCCAGGACATCGCGCTGGCCAAGGCCGGCATCATCCACCCGGGCGCCACGGTCATCGCGGCAGCGCAGGACGAGGAGGCGGCGGGTCCCATCCTCGACCGCTGCGCCGAGGTGGGGGCCACCATCGCCCGGGAGGGCGGCGAGTTCGGGGTGCGGGGTCGGGCGGTCGCGGTCGGCGGTCAGGTGCTCAGCCTCCAGGGTCTGGGCGGCGTGTACGACGACGTGTTCATCCCGCTGCACGGCGCCCACCAGGCGCAGAACGCGGCGGTGGCGCTCGCCGCCGTCGAGGCGTTCCTGGGTGCGGGGGCCCGACGTCAGCTCGACATCGAGGCGGTCCGGGAGGGCTTCGCCTCGACAAGTTCCCCGGGTCGGCTGGAGCGGGTCCGTAACGCCCCGACCGTCCTGCTGGACGGTGCGCACAACCCGCACGGCATGAAGGCCACCGTCACCGCGCTCCAGGAGGAGTTCGCGTTCAGCAAGCTGGTGGCCGTGCTGGGCGTCCTCGCCGACAAGGATGCGGAGGCGCTGCTGGAGCTGCTGGAGCCGGTGGTCGACCAGATCGTGGTCACCCGGAACAGCTCGCCACGGGCGATGCCTGCGGAGGAGCTCGGCGCGCTGGCCGCCGAGATCTTCGGCGAGGATCGGGTGCACGAGGCCCCGGAGATGCCGGACGCCATCGAGGTGGCGGTGGCGTTGGCCGAGGAGGACGTCCCGGGTGAGTTGAGCGGCGTCGGGGTGCTGGTCACCGGTTCCGTGGTGACTGTCGCCGACGCGCGCCGGCTGCTGAAGCGATGACCAGCCCGGAGCGGGACCCGCACACCGCCGAGGACCAGACCGGCCCGTCGGTGGGGGAGGAGCCCACGGCGGGGCAGCCCCGGCGCTCCGGGTTGCGCAACCCGGAGCGGGCGGTACGCGGTCTCGGTGCTGGCACGCTCAGCCTGGAGGCACTGGTGCTCCTGCTGGCGATCCAGCCGATCCGGGTGGTCGGCGGTGACCTCGGTGGCGCCGCGATCGGTGCGGTGGTGGCGCTCGCGGTGGCCGCAGTTGTGCTCGCCGGCATGATGCGCCGCCCCTGGGCCTGGAACGCTGGCACCGTGCTCCAGGGCCTGCTGTTGCTGGGCGGCCTGCTGCACTGGTCGCTGCTCGGGCTGGGCATCATCTTCGCCCTGGTCTGGGCGTACGCGATGCACGTCCGTCGCGTCATCCTCGGCTGACGCCAGGCCCGGGCGGCAGCGGGCCGGGTCAGGCGTCGGCGCGTTCGCGCCACTGTGTCAGCGCGACGCCGTGGCCGTCCGGGTCACGGAAGGCCGCCGCCCACACCTCCAGCTTGGTGCCCCGGTTGACCACCCGGGGCGCGTACGTGAAGCGGACGCCCGACTCGCGCAACCGCTCGTACGCCGCCTCGATGTCGTTGACCTCGAGGTTGACGTGCACCAGCCGGCGGCTGATGGGTGCCGCCCCGGTCACCTCGCGCAGGACGATCCGGGTCGTCCCGGAGGCCAGGACGGCGTTGTGGGCACCCTGGTCGACCTCGCTGAAGCCGAGCACGTCGCGGTAGAAGTCGAGCGACCGGGGCAGGTCGGTGACAAGCAGGGTGAGGCCCACCCCGCTGATCGGCGCGGCCGGGTCGGCGGCCGAGTCGGCGTCGAAGCCGAAGATCGCCTGGTCCAGTTCCTCGTCGGTCACCGTCGCACGGGCGGCACCGGACGGGGAGGGGTCGTCGAGCGGAAGGTCGAGTGGGTCCAGCGGATCGGCCGCGCCGGGGCCGGACCGCTGCGCGGGCGGCGGGTCGGAGCGCGGCGCGCTGAGGGGGTCGGAGCGCTGCGCGCTGAGGGGGTCGGAGCGCTGCGCGCTGGGCTGGTCGGAGCGCTGCGCGCTGAGGGGGCCGGAGCGCTGCGCGCTGGGCCTGTCGTCCGACTCTTCGGCGGACCGGGCGGTCGTGGCGTCGGCCTCCGGAGCGTCCACCCGGTCGGCGGCGGGCTCGTCGAAACGCTCCTCGGCGGGCGGGCGGGGCGCCGGCGTGGCCCGCCGGGGCAACCCGCCGGACTGCTGTTCGACGACGACGCCCTCCAACACGACCGGGCCACCGGGGCTCTGGTGCATCACCACGGGCTCGCGCTCCTCGGGCAGGACGCCCGAGTCGTCACGCCGTAGGTCGTCGCGCCGGGGGTCGGTCCGCGAGGTGTCGGTGCGCAGAGGGTCACCGAGCGGGTCCCGGAACGGGTCACCGACCGGGTCGCGGAAGTCGTCGCGGAAGTCGTCGTCCGGCCCACGGTCGGCCCACGGTGGCGCGTCCTGCTGGATCAGCAGTTCGTCCATCGCCTCCGCGTCGGCGAACTCCGGCGGTAGGTCGGCGACGGCGGCAGCGGTCTCGGCGTGGGTCGGCACCTCGTCCCAGAGGACCTTGACGTGGCGCTGGTCGTCCAACGCGACCCGGATCGGCAGGGTCTGGCCCAGCGACGGCCACTTGGAGACCGGCACCCTCGGCTCGATGATCTTCTTTGACCGGGGTGGCAGCCCCGGGGCGTCGATCACCAGTTGCAGCTCGCAGCGGCCGAACGCGTACTGGGTGGGTGGTTCGGAGGCGCTGTGCACGTGCCCGACACCGACGACCCAGGTGCGACCACCGCCGCGTACGGTCGCCAGCGCGATCGCCAGCACCAACAGGGCGACCCCGAGAGCCACGATGGCCCAACTGGTCATGCCCAGCCCGAACAGCACGACGAACGTGGCCACGGTGCCCAGCACCGTGCCGATCAGCTTGCGTACCGGCGCGATGGGTCGGTTCCCGCCATTCGCCACAGTGGACCTCCCGGGGGTCAGGGCCAGGCTAGGCCGGATCGGCCACCGGAGGAAAGACCGGCCGCCGCGCCGGCGCCGGGACCGGGTCGCTAGGCTGACCGTACCGATCCCGAGCGTGAAGCGCGTACAGGAGGAACCCAGCGTGTCCAGCAACAGCCCGGATGAGCGCAGCCTCGTTCTGATCAAGCCCGACGCGGTCCGCCGTGGCCTGGTCGGCGAGGTCCTCTCCCGCTTCGAGCGCAAGGGGCTGCGGATCGACGCGATGGTGCACCGGACGATGGACGCCGCGCTCGCCGACGAGCACTACGCCGAGCACGTCGACAAGGCGTTCTACCCGCCGCTGAAGGACTTCATGACGAGCGGCCCGCTTGTCGCTCTGGTGCTCTCCGGCGACCAGGTCATCGACGTGGTCCGCGGGTTGATCGGTGCCACCGACGGGCGCAAGGCCGCCGCCGGCACCATCCGGGGCGACCTGTCGCTGTCCAACCGGGAGAACCTGGTGCACGCCTCCGACTCGACTGACAGCGCCAAGCGCGAGATCGCGGTCTGGTTCCCCGAGCTGGGCTGACGCCCACCGGCGCGGAGCCGGCGCGGGTTCAGCCGACCGCCGGCACCTTCGCCGGGTTGCCGACCACGTAGATCCCGGTGATCCGGCCGTCGGCCGCGGCGATGGTCAGCGTGTAGCGACTGCCGTCCGCGCGGGTGATCAGCATCGCCGGCTCACCGTTGAGCTCGACCGGGTCCATGGACACCCGGTGACGCGGGCCGTAGACCCCGGCGTAGAACCTGGCGATCCGGTCCGCGCCGGTCACCGGGTTGAGGGCGGCCCGTACCCGACCGCCGCCGTCGTTCCACGCGGTGGCGTCGGCGGCCACCAGATCGGTGAGCGTCGCCAGGTCGCCGTCGCGAGCGGCGGAGAGGAACGCGTCCAGCAGCCGTTCCCGCTCCGAGCGGCTGGCGGTGAACCGGCGCTGCTCCTGTCGTACCCGCGCGGTCGCCCGGTGGTAGAGCTGTCGACAGTCGGCGGCGGACCGCTCCAGGGTCTCGGCGATCTCCGCGTAGGGCAGGTCGAAGGCCGTGTGCAGGACGTACACCGCCCGTTCCGGCGGCGTGAGGCGCTCCAGGACGTGCAGCAGCGCGGTGGAGAGCGAGTCGCGCAGCTCCACTCGGTCCAACGGCCCGAACGGCGAGGGCGCGGTCGGCACCGGCTCGGGCAGCCACGTCCCGACGTACGTCTCACGGGCCGCCTGGCGGGCACGCAGCCGGTCCAGGGCCAACCGGGTGACCACCCGGGACAGGTAGCGGCGCGGCTCGGCGACCCGCGCGCGGTCCACAGCCAGCCAGCGCAGGTACGCCTCCTGGAGCACGTCCTCCGCGTCGTGCCGGCTGCCGAGCAGGCGGTACGCGAGCCCGAGCAGCATCGGCCGGTGCGCCTCGAGCGCACCGGCCCGCACCGCTGCAGCGGTGTGGGGGACGCCGGCGCCGCTACTACTATCACAC
>NZ_JBSGIV010000121.1:0-8348 GCF_053605225.1 Micromonospora sp. NPDC003944 | reverse complement strand
AGATCGTGGTCATGAGGGGGAAGCTCCTTCGGGGGTAAGGACACCCGCACACCTACAACGGGTGTGAGCACCTCGTCCGGCGCTGCACAAAAAGTCTGAGGGGTCGGCGACCTCACGAGCGGAGGGCTCGCGGCGCCGGGTCCCTGAGTAACGACCGGGCGGAGGCCGCCATTCCCACCAACGACAGGCCCCCGCGAGAGCGGGGCGGCGGGTCGGTGGTGCTGCGATCGTCAGGATGTGTAACGACCCCGCCCCGGCCACGATTCCAACCCACGAGTGCGCCCGGTCACCACCCAGAGCACCCACAACTGGCCAAACCACCCACACGGCACGCCCGCGAGCGACCCTAAGACCACCCGGACAGGCTTGATCCACTCGGCGTCACGGAAATCGGGGGATCGCGGACGATCAGACCCCGAGACGTCAAGAAAGCCGAGTCGATCACGAACGAGCCCACCACGCAGAAGGCCGCAAGACGGGCACACGGCTGCCCGACCAGGGCCCTGCCGAGGCGCCTGGAGCAGCATGCCGGGGTCGTCCTGAGCGACACCGGCCCCGGTGGGCGTTACCCTGACACCATGCAGGCCGTCTCCCCCACCGCGACCGGCGTGGCCCTCCTGGCCCGACCGGGTCGTCCCGCCGTGGTGGCGAGAACCCTCGCCGAGCTGGTCGGCCCCACCCGAGGCGTGGTGGAACTGCCGGTACGACTGATGTGGAACGCCGAGCGGACCTTCGACCTCGGCGACCCCGACCAGCTGCTCTGGTTGTACGAGAACGTGCTTCGCGAGACCACCCGGGCCGACGATCTACGCGCTCTGATCAACGGGCGGACACTGCGTCGGGTGTGGCGGCTGCTCAACCTGCCTCGGGGCGTACGCCAGGCGTGGGAGACCCGGCACCGCGGCCTGCGCGCGGCGTGATCGCGCCTCATCTGCACGAGTTCTACCGGGAGGTGGCCCGGGTGGCGCTGGCCGCCGCCGGGCCGTACCGGTTCGTGCTGGGTGGTGGGGTGGCGTGGGCGGCGCACGGCCTGGTGGCCCGGCCGACGGAGGACGTCGACCTCTTCGCCGACGTGGAGGGTGCGGCAGCGGCCGCCTCCGCCGGGGTGCGGGTGGCCCTGGAGCGGGCCGGGTTCATCGTCAGCGACGCCGACCCGGACAGTGAGCTGGCCGAGTTGTTCGACGGGTACGAGCAGGACATGAAGGACTTCGTGGTGAGCCGCGACGGACGGCAGATCCGGCTCAGCCTCGCCCGGCTGGACCGCCAGCAGAGCCCCGTGGTGATGGACCTCGGCCCGGTGATGGACGTCCGTGACCTGGTGGCGAACAAGATCGCGGCCCTGGTCAACCGGCGCGAGGCTCGTGACTTCATCGACGTGGCCGCGGCCCTCGACCACTACGACGTCACCGAGCTGTTGGTGTTGGCACGGCAGGTCGACCCCGCGCTGGACCCGGACGACGTGCGGGCCGCCGGCCGTTACCTGGACCGGCTGTCCGACAAGCGCTTCGGCAGGTACGGCCTGGGCGCCGCCGACATCGCCAGGGTCCGGCAACGCTTCGCCGCCTGGCCACGCTGAACACCGACCCACTCGAACACACCGCGCCGACAAGCCAAACACCGACAGGCCGCGCCGACCTGGCACGCCGACGACTGCGGAGCGTCGGGCGGGCACCCGTCGGATGCCCGCCCGACGACGATCACTTGGTCGGTCGACCGCCCGTGACGCCCAGGATCTCGCCGGTCACGTAGCTGGACTCCTGCGAGGCGAAGAAGACGTACGCGGGGGCCAGCTCAGCCGGTTGCCCGGGCCGGCCCTCCGGGGTGTCGGTGCCGAACTGCTCCACCTTCTCCTTCGGCATGGTGGCCGGGATCAGCGGCGTCCACACCGGGCCCGGGGCGACCGCGTTGACCCGGATGCCCTGATCGGCGAGGTCGACGGCGAGGGCCTTGGTGAAGTTGGCGATCCCCGCCTTCGTGGTGGCGTAGTCGAGCAGCTGCGGCGACGGGTCGAACGCCTGGATCGACGACGTGTTGATGATCGCCGCCCCCTCGGCCAGGTGCGGGATGGCGGCCTTGCAGAGCCAGAACATCGCGTACAGGTTGGTCTTGAACACCCGGTCGAACTGCTCGGTGCTGATCCCGAGGATCCCCTTGTCCTGCGACATCTGGTACGCCGCGTTGTTGACCAGGATGTCGAGCCCGCCCAGGTCGCGTACCGCCCGGTCGACGAGTTCCTGACAGTGCGTTTCGTCGGTGATGTCACCGCGTACCGCGACGCCCCGCCGGCCGGCGGCCTCGACCAGGCTGACGGTCTCCCGGGCGTCGGCGTCCTCCTCCTCGCCGAGGTAGGAGATGAGCACGTCCGCGCCCTCCCGTGCGAAGGCGATCGCGACCGCCCGGCCGATCCCCGAGTCACCGCCGGTGACCAGCGCCCGCTTGCCGTCGAGCTTGCCACTGCCCCGGTACGAGTCCTCCCCGTGGTCCGGCCTCGGGGTCATCTCCCCGGTCGAGCCGGGCGCCGACTGCTGCTGGGTGGGCTGACCGGACTGCCCCCCGTACTGGTTGGTCGGGTCCTGCTGGGTGTGCTGGTCCTCGCTCACCGATGTCTCCTCGCGTCGCCTGGGAAGCGGGGGCTCTCCCGCGAAACTCGTCCCCGACCGCCCTACCCCGGGTCGGCAAGCGGAAACCGCCGCACCGGTCGGGGCTGGCGTGGCGGGAGTGTCAGGTGCTGGTTATGGTGCCCAAGGCGCTCACGAGGCGCGTCCACCCCCATGGAAAGGCACGTCATGACCTCTCCCTCCGGCCCGTCGCGCCGCCAGGTGCTCGTCGCCGCGGCCGCCGCGGCGACGACCCCGCTGATCGCCGCCGCGCCCGCGCAGGCGGCCGGTAGGCCCCGGCCGCGCACCTGGGACCTCACCCTGCTGGGCACGTCGGACACGCACGGCAACGTCTACAACTGGGACTACTACCGCGACGCCGAGTACGACGACAGCAAGCAGAACGACATCGGCGTCGCGAAGCTGGCAACCCTGATCAACCAGATCCGCCGGGAGCGGCGCGGCAAGGCGACGCTGGTGCTCGACGCCGGCGACACGATCCAGGGCACGCCCCTCGCCACGTACTACGCCAAGCAGGAGCCGATCACCGCCACCGGGGAGAAGCACCCGATGGCACGGGCGATGAACGTCATCGACTACGACGCGGTGACCCTCGGCAACCACGAGTTCAACTACGGCCTGCCGCTGCTGGACCTGTGGATCCGTCAGCTCGGCTTCCCGGCGCTCGCCGCGAACGCGATCAACGCGAAGACCGGCAAGCCGGCCTTCCTGCCGTACGTCATCAAGAAGGTCTCCCTCGGTCTCGGCGCGCCGACCCTGCGGGTCGGCATCCTGGGCCTGACCAACCCCGGCGTGGCCATCTGGGACAAGGGCAACGTCGAGGGCAAGCTGCGCTTCGACGACATGATCGCGACCGCCGCGACGTGGGTGCCGATCATGCGGGCTCGCGGCGCGGACCTCGTGCTGATCTCCGCGCACGGCGGTGACAGCGGCACCTCCAGCTACGGCCCCGAGCTGCCGAACGAGAACCCGGTGGCGCTGATCGCCCAGCAGGTGCCGGGGATCGACGCGATCCTCTTCGGTCACGCGCACAACGAGGTGGTCGAGCGGTTCGTCACCAACGAGCGCACCGGCACGCAGGTGCTGCTCTCCGAGCCGTCGAAGTGGGGCCAGCGGCTCACCCGGATGGACTTCACCCTCGCCCGCGAGCGTGGCCGGTGGACGATCACCAAGAAGGCCGCCACCATGCTCAACACCAACACGGTGGTCGAGGACCCGAAGGTGCTCGCGGCCGTGCGGGCCCAACACCAGAAGACCGTGGCGTACGTCAACCAGGTCGTCGCCACGTCCACGGTCGAGTTGTCGGCGGCCCAGTCGCGGTACGTGGACACCCCGATCCTGGACTTCATCAACCACGTGCAGACCGAGGTGGTCGGCGCGGCGCTCGCCGGCACCGCGTACGCGGACCTGCCGGTGCTGTCGATCGCGGCGCCGTTCAGTCGTACCGCGGTCTTCCCCGCCGGCGATGTCAAGATCCGCGACGTGGCCGGCCTGTACGTGTACGACAACACCCTCGAGGCGGTCGTGCTCAGCGGCGCCGAGGTGCGCGCGTACCTGGAGTACTCGGCGAAGTTCTTCCGCACCCTCGCGCCGGGCGCCCCGGTCGACCCGGAGCAGATCAGTGACCCGGCCGTGCCGGACTACAACTACGACGTGTTCTCCGGCCTGGACTACGACATCGACATCTCCAAGCCCGTCGGGCAGCGGATCACCCGCCTGGTGCTGGCCGGCACCGACACCCCGGTGGCGGACAACGCCCAGTTCGTGGTGGCGGTGAACAACTACCGGCGCAGCGGCGGGGGCAACTTCCCCGGCATCGTGAAGACCCAGGTCTACAACGCGCAGCAGGAGATCCGCCAACTGCTCATCGACTGGGCGCAGGCCAGGGGGACGATAGACCCGGCCGACTTCTTCACGCCCAACTGGCGTCTCGTCCGCGAGGGCGTGCCGGTCTTCTGACCGCACAGCGTCGACGGGCCGTGGGTGACGACACCCGCGGCCCGTCGCGCGTTCTCAGCCCTGCACGTTCCAGCGGATCGGGTCGTCGGACTCCTCCGGCCGGTCCCGTCCGGGATCGGTCTCGGTCAGGGCCACCCGCTCGTCGGGACGGACGGCGGGCGGCAACTCCCCGAACCGCGCGTGGCGCAGAAACGCGTACTCGTCGTCGGTGAACGGCTGCTCGTCCATCAGCGCCTCCTCTGCCTACCCCTGCCGCGATTGTCCGACGGTCGGGTTGCTCGCCGCCAGTAGCCACGCGCACACCCTGTAAGGCATCCTAGGATCCTGGTTGACCGGTGGTGGGCTGGCGCGACGGGTGGGGCAGCCGGTCCAGCACCGCGAGGGCGGCCCGGATCGGGCGACGGCGCAGCATCTCGTCGAAGCTCGCCCGCCCCTGGCAGAACTGCACGAACATCCGCCAACCCGGAGGCGTCGCCAACAGGGCGTGGAACACGTCCGGGCGGCGGGTGAACACGTCCAGCAGCCGGAACCCCGCCCGCATCTCCGGCAGCAGACGCTCGGCCACCGCCCGCTCGTACCCGGCCAGGTCACCGCCCGCGACCGCCGCACCGGCCAACTCGCCGGAACGCAACGCGAAGCTGATGCCCTCCCGGCTCCACGGCTCCAACAGCCCCGCCGCGTCCCCCGCCACCAGCACCCGGCCGTTGCGCAGCGGTGAGTCCTCCGTGCGACACCGGGTCAGGTGGCCGGAGTCGTGCTCCGCCGGCAACCCGGTCAGACCCAACCTGTCGACGAACCGCCGCAGGTAGTCGCGGGTCCCCTCCCCCGCGCCCCGACCGGCGATCACACCGACGGTGAGTCGGTCACCCTTGGGGAACACCCAGGCGTACGAGCCCGGCATGTCGCCCCAGTCCAGCAGCAGCCGACCCCGCCACCGCTCCTGCTCGGCCGGCGGCACCGGGATCTCCAACTCCAGACCCAGATCCACCTGCCGGTACCGGACACCGACGTGCCGGCCAGTCACCCCCGACGAGCCGTCCGCCCCGACCACCGCACGAGCCGCGATCGTCGTACCGTCGGCCAGCCGCAGGCGTACCCCCTCAGGATCCTGCTCGATCGCGCGGACCGCGACCCGCTCCCGCAGCTGCGCGCCGGCGGCGACCGCCGCCGCGCGCAGCCGGTCGTCGAACTCCTCGCGGCGCACCATCGTCACCACCGGGCCGTCGTTGCGGCGGGTGAACTCCCGACGACCGTCGCGGGTGAACGTCACCCGGTCCACCCGGTCGTGGGCGGGCACCTCGATCCGGTCCTGTACGGCCGCCAGGGAGGTGCCGATCAGGCCACCACCGCAGGTCTTGTACCGAGGGTGCACGGCCCGCTCGACAACGAGCGTGGAGAGGCCCGCACGGGCAGCGGCGTGCGCCGCGGACAGCCCCGCGGGGCCAGCACCGACGACGACGAGATCCCAAATGATCACGAAAGCAGCCTAGGGCACCGCCCCGCCGCGACACCCGGACCCGCCCGTCGTCGCGACCCTCCGATCGGGTGCGCATCTTCGGGCACCGAGGGGGTAACCGGCGCACGGCAACCGCCACCGCAGTGGCGGACGAGCAGAGGAGGAACCATGCAGCAGGTCCAACTGTCGGAGGCCGAGCAACGGGTGTACCAGGCGGTCACCACCCTCGAGGCACGCGGGCAGGTGCCCTACCCGGACCTGATCGCCGAGGAGTCCGGGCTGACCGAGGAGCAGGTGGGCAGCCCCCTGCACCTGCTCACCGAGAAGGGCCTGCTGCACCGCGAGGACTCACCGATGGCCGGCCTCGACTTCGGTCCGCGGTTCTGCGCCCGTCAGATGGCGTGACCTGCGCCAGCCGGAACGGTTCGCCCCCCGAAGACCTGGGTAGCGGTCACCCATGCGTGACCAACTGTCGACGGGGGGCACGATGAGCGCGGCCCAGACGGTGACACCGGCCGAGAACCGACGACGCTGGCAGGCGATCGGCGTCGGACTCGTCGCCGCGTTCATGACGCTGCTCGACGTGAGCATCGTCAACGTCGCCGTACCCTCCATCGACCGGGCACTGCACGCGTCGTCGAGCGACCTGCAGTGGATCCTCTCCGGGTACGCGCTCACCTTCGGCCTGGCGCTGGTCCCGGCCGGCCGCTTCGGCGACGCCCGAGGCCGACGCAACGCGTTCGTCTTCGGCATCGCCCTGTTCACCGTCACCAGTGCGCTCGCCGGCCTCGCCACCTCCCCGACGTGGCTGGTCATCGCCCGGCTCCTGCAGGGCGCCGCCGCCGGCATCGTCAACCCGCAGGTCATCGGGCTGATCCAGGAACTGTTCCGCGGGCCCGAACGCGCCCGCCCGTTCGGGCTGCTCGGCGCCACCATCGGTATCTCCACAGCCGTCGGACCACTGCTCGGCGGGCTACTCATCGCCGTCGGTGGCGAGGAACACGGCTGGCGCTGGGTCTTCTTCGTCAACGTCCCGGTCGGTGTCCTCGCGGTGGTCCTCGGCTGGCGGCTGCTGCCCGGCCGCCCCAGCGGTCAACCCGGCTGGCGTCGACTCGACCCCGTCGGCGTCCTGCTGCTCGGCATCGGCGTGGTCCTGCTCCTGCTGCCACTCGTGCAGGAGCAGCAGTGGCAGACCCCCTGGAAGTGGGCGCTCATTCCGGCCGGCCTTGCGGTGCTTGTCGCCTTCGGGCTGTGGGAGCGGCACTACGCCCGCCAGCACCAGCCCCTGTTCGACCTTCGACTCTTCAGCCTCCAGTCGTACACCCTGGGGTCGATCCTGGCGCTCGTCTACTTCGGCGGCTTCACCGCGATCTTCTTCATCTTCACCCTGTTCCTGCAGATGGGCCTCGGCTACAGCGCGCTCGTCGCCGGCCTGGCCATCACCCCCTTCGCCCTGGGCTCGGCGGCCGCCTCCGTGCTCGGTGGACGCATCGTCAACCGCTTCGGCCGACCACTTGTCGCCATCGGCCTGCTCACCGTCGTCGTCGGACTGGCCGCAACAGTGATCGCGTTGCACCTCGCGCCGGACGCCCCGGCACCCTGGGTCACCACCGGCCCGCTGCTCGTCGCCGGCATCGGGAGCGGCCTGGTGATCGCCCCCAACCAGACGATCACTCTCGCCGAGGTGCCGGTCAACCAGGCGGGCAGCGGCGCGGGCATGCTCCAGACCGGCCAGCGGATCGGCGCCGCCGCCGGCATCGCCGCCGTCGGCTCGCTCTTCTTCTCGACGCTTGCCGACAGCCGCGGCGACTGGACCAACGCCTTCGAGAAGTCCCTCATGCTCGCCACCGGCATCATCGCGCTCGCGCTTGTCGCCGCGCTTATCGACATCTGGCGCAGCCACAACCACAAGAACTGACCGGGGTACGCCGATGGCCGGCACCCCGGGTTGCGGGGGTGCCGGCCTGCGGTCGGTGTTGTGCGGTGGTCTTGCTGTGCGGTCGTGCGTGCGGTGCTGGTGGTCAGCTGTTCCAGTGTTGGGCAACCAGGTCGGTGGCCTGCTGTTCCCACTGGGCGTAGGCGTCCGGGTACGCCGACACCTGCACGGTCTGCGCGGCGTCGGTCAGCGGCATGTCCTGCCACCCGTCGACCTGCTTGAGGCCCTTGAGGAACGCGGTGGTGGAGTACTCGGGGTTGGTGATCTGTTCCGGGGTGCCCCAACCGCTGGTGGGGCGCTGTTGGAACAGGCCCAGCGAGTCGTGGTCGTTGGCGTCGCCGAGGTGGCCGAGGTTCTCCAGCTTCGACTCCTGCAGGCT
>NZ_JBSGIV010000120.1:0-8574 GCF_053605225.1 Micromonospora sp. NPDC003944 | reverse complement strand
GCCCACCCACCCCACCCCCCGCCCCGACCCTTCACGCGGTTGATCAAGAGGTTTGCGTCAGAAACCGGGCTCGGAGTGACGCAAACCTCTTGATCAACTTGAGGATGCGGAGGGGTTAGGCCAGGAAGATCAGGGCCAGCCAGCCGCCGACGATGAGCGCCAGCGCCAGGGCCAGCACCCACGTCGGCACCGTGTATTCACCGCGCCGGTTACGGTCGATCTCGGCGCGGATCTTCTCCCGCCGGCGTTCGACCCAGTTCTGCCGCTCGGTGCCGCGCTCGGAGCGGTCGGAAGGTCCAGAAGTCGTCATGGCGCGCTCAGCCTACCGGGCCGCCCGGCTCCGGCGGCGTAGCCCACCGCCGGAGCTGAGGCAGCCTGTCACATGCTGGCGATCAGCCGCTCGACCCGCTCGTCGTACGCCCGGAACGGGTCCTTGCAGAGCACGGTGCGCTGCGCCTGGTCGTTGAGCTTCAGGTGCACCCAGTCGACGGTGAAGTCCCGGCGCTTCTCCTGGGCGTGCCGGATGAACTCGCCCCGCAACCGGGCCCGGGTGGTCTGCGGCGGAGTCTCCTTGGCCTCGAAGATCTCCGGGTCGGTGGCCACCCGGTCGACGTCGCCACGGCGCTCCAGCAGCCCGTAGAGACCCCGGCCACGGCGCACGTCGTGGTAGGCCAGATCCATCTGCGCCACCCGGGGGTGCGACAGCGGCAGGTCGTGCTTGCGCTGGTAGCGCTCGATCAGCCGCAGCTTGCTGACCCAGTCGATCTCCCGGGAGACCGGCTCCAGGTCGCCGGTCTCCACCGCGTTGAGCACCCGGCCCCACAGCTCGACGACCCGCTTGGCGGCCTGGTCGCCGCCGCGCCGCTCGACGAACTCGGTGGCCTTGGCCAGGTATTCCTGCTGGATGTCCAGTGCGCTGACCTCCTTGCCGTTGGCCAGCCGCACCTTGCGCCGGCCGGTGATGTCGTGCGACACCTCCCGGATGGCCCGGATCGGGTTCTCCAGGGACAGGTCGCGCATCACCACCCCGGCCTCGATCATCCGCAGCACGATGTCGGCGGTGCCGACCTTGAGCAGCGTGGTGACCTCGTTCATGTTGGAGTCGCCGACGATGACGTGCAGCCGCCGGTAGCGCTCGGCGTCGGCGTGCGGCTCGTCGCGGGTGTTGATGATCGGGCGGCTGCGGGTGGTCGCCGAGGAGACGCCCTCCCAGATGTGCTCGGCCCGCTGGGAGAGGCAGTAGACCGCGCCGCGTGGGGTCTGCAGGACCTTGCCGGCCCCACAGATCAACTGCCGGGTGACCAGGAACGGGATGAGCACGTCGGCGAGCCGGCCGAACTCGCCGTGCCGCGAGACCAGGTAGTTCTCGTGGCACCCGTACGAGTTGCCGGCCGAGTCGGTGTTGTTCTTGAACAGGTAGATCTCACCCGCGATGCCCTCGTCGTGCAGCCGCTTCTCGGCGTCGACGAGCAGGCCCTCCAGGATCCGCTCGCCGGCCCGGTCGTGGGCGACGAGGTCGGTCACCGAGTCGCACTCCGGTGTCGCGTACTCCGGGTGCGACCCGACGTCCAGGTAGAGCCGGGCCCCATTGCGCAGGAAGACGTTGCTGGACCGACCCCAGGAGACCACGCGCCGGAACAGATACCGCGCGACCTCGTCCGGGGACAGCCGCCGCTGCCCGCGATAGGTGCAGGTGACGCCGTACTCGGTCTCGAGGCCGAAGATTCGCCGCTCCATGGTGTGACATTAGCCGCCCGGAGGCCCGGTTCGTCACTGTCACACCACAGGTCGTGCTCCAGGCGTGGTCACATACCGGTTGAGTGCGACATTCCGTCCGGCCCGAGGCTCGCCACGAACCGCTGGCAGTTGTCGTACTCGGGAAGCAGACCTTGCTCGCGGGCCTGGGCGAGGGTCGGCGCCGCGTCGTCGCGCGCGGACAGCAGCGGGACGTCGGCGGGCCACTCGATGCCCAGCTCCTCGTCCAGCGGGTGCACCGCGTGCTCGCCGGTCGGGTTGTAGGTGGCCGAGCAGAGGTAGCTCAACGTCGCGTCGTCGGTCAGCGCGCAGAACCCGTGCCCCAGCCCCTCGCTGAGGTAGACCGCCCGCCGGTCGGTGTCGTCCAGCCGGACGCCCTCCCAACGGCCGAACGTCGGCGAACCCACCCGCAGGTCCACGATCACGTCGAGGACCGCGCCCCGCACACAGGTCACGTACTTGGCCTGCCCGGGCGGGACGTCGGCGAAGTGGACGCCGCGCACCACGCCACGCGCGGAGACCGACAGGTTGGCCTGGGCCAGCCGCAGCGGGTGCCCCACCGCCTCGGCGAGCCGGTCGAAGCGGTACCACTCCATGAACATGCCGCGCGGGTCGCCGTGCTGCTGGGGGCTGATCTCCCAGGCGCCCTCGATGCTCAGCTCCCGGATCTTCACCAGGAACCCCCGTCGCCGGTGGTCTGCTCGCTCAGCAGACCGAGCAGGTAGTCGCCGTAGCCGCTCTTGGTCAGCGGCTCAGCGAGGGCGCGCAGCTGCGCGTCGTCGATCAGGCCGGCCCGCCAGGCGACCTCCTCGACGCAACCGATCTTGAGCCCCTGCCGCTCCTCGACCACCCGGACGAACTCGGCGGCCTGCATCATCGAGGTGAACGTGCCGGTGTCCAGCCAGGCGGTGCCCCGGTCCAGCACCGTCACCGACAGCTCCCCGGTCTCCCGGTACACCTCGTTGACCGCCGTGATCTCCAGCTCGCCGCGGGCGCTCGGGGTGAGCTTGCGGGCGATGTCCACCACCCGGTTGTCGTAGAAGTACAGGCCGGGCACCGCGTAGCGGGACTTCGGACGGGCCGGCTTCTCCTCGATCGAGAGCACCCGACCGTCGGCGTCGAAGTCGACCACGCCGTACTCCTGCGGGTTGGCCACCTGATAGGCGAAGACCCGCCCGCCGACCGGGTCACCGTGCGCGGCGAGCTGCCGACCCAGACCCACGCCGTGGAAGATGTTGTCACCGAGGACCAGCGCCACCGACTCGGCGCCGATGAAGTCCGCGCCGAGGATGAACGCCTGTGCGATGCCCTCCGGACGCTCCTGGCTGACGTACTCCAGTCGCAGCCCGAACTGGCTGCCGTCGCCGAGCAGCCGACGGAACTGGTCCTGGTCGTCCGGGGTCGTGATCACCAGGATCTCCCGGACCCCGGACATCACCAGGGTCGAGAGCGGGTAGTAGATCATCGGCTTGTCGAAGACCGGCATCAGCTGCTTCGAGACCGCCCGGGTGATCGGCCAGAGCCGGGATCCGGTGCCGCCGGCAAGTAGGATTCCACGCACCGGGGAAGCCTAGCCGTACCCGGGCAGATTGTGCGGGGGTCGCGTCCCAGGCGTCGCGTCACCTGTCGCGTATACTTCCGGACCCGTGAGGATCCTCGTCACCGGCGGAGCCGGATTCATCGGGTCGGAGTACGTTCGCCTGCTGTTGGGCAAGCCCCTCGGCAGTGCGGACGGCGTGCCGCCGCTCGAGCCGGCCGTCGTGACCGTGCTGGACAAGCTGACCTACTCGGGCAACCTGGCCAACCTCGAGCCGGTCAGCGACGACCCTCGACTACGGTTCGTGCAGGGCGACATCTGCGACCCGGTCGTGGTCGACGAGGTGGTGGCCGAGCACGACGTGATCGTGCACTTCGCCGCCGAGTCGCACGTCGACCGCTCGATCGCCGGGGCCGCGCCGTTCGTCACCACGAACGTGCTGGGCACGCAGACGCTGCTCGACGCCGCGCTGCGCCACGGCACCGGCCGGTTCGTGCACGTCTCCACCGACGAGGTCTACGGCTCGATCGACGAGGGCTCCTGGACCGAGACCTGGCCGCTCGCCCCGAACTCCCCGTACTCGGCGTCCAAGGCGGGCTCCGACCTGCTGGCGCTGTCGTACCACCGCACCCACGGCATGGACGTGGTCGTCACCCGCTGCTCCAACAACTACGGCCCGTACCAGTTCCCCGAGAAGGTCATCCCGCTGTTCGTCAGCAACCTGCTCGACGGTGGCACCGTCCCCCTCTACGGCGACGGCGGCAACATCCGCGACTGGCTGCACGTGCACGACCACTGCCGCGGCATCGCCCTCGTCCAGCAGAAGGGCCGCGCCGGCGAGGTCTACAACATCGGCGGCGGCACCGAGCTGACCAACAAGGAACTCACCGGCCTGCTCCTGGACGCCTGCGGCGCCGGGTGGGACCGGGTCGTCCCGGTCACCGACCGCAAGGGCCACGACCGCCGGTACTCGCTGGACATCACCAAGATCAGCGAAGAGCTCGGCTACCACCCCAGCATCACCCTGGACCAGGGCCTCGCCGACACCGTCCGCTGGTACCGGGACAACCGCAGCTGGTGGGAGCCCCTCAAGTCCGCGCCGACCGCATGACCCGACTCCTCGTCACCGGTGCGGGCGGGATGCTCGGCCGGGACCTGATCACCGTCCTGGGGACCCGACCCGACCTGAAGGTCACCGCCGCCACCCGCGCCGACCTGGACATCACCGACCGCGCGGCGGTGGACGCCGCCGTCGCCGGGCACGATCTGGTGATCAACGCGGCGGCGTGGACGAACGTCGACGCCGCCGAGGTCGACGAGGCGGCGGCGACCGCCGTCAACGGCGACGCGGTGGCCAACCTGGCCGCCGCGTGCGCCACCGACGGCACCCGGCTGATCCAGGTCTCCACCGACTACGTGCTCGCCGGCAACGCCGACACCCCCTACCCGGAGGACGCGCCCACCGCGCCGGTCAACGCGTACGGCCGCGGCAAGCTGGTCGGCGAGGAGGCCGTCGCGCGGCTGCTGCCCGACACCGGGTACGTGGTGCGCACCGCGTGGCTGTACGGCGCACACGGCCCCAACTTCGTGGCCACCATGCTCCGACTCGCCGGCCAGCACGAGCACCTCGACGTGGTCGACGACCAACACGGCCAACCCACCTGGTCCTACGCGCTCGCCGAACGACTCGTCGCGCTGGCCGACGCGGCGCTGGCCGGCCACGCGACGCCCGGCGTCTACCACGGCACCTGCGCCGGGCAGACGACCTGGTACGGGCTGGCCAGAGCCGCGTTCACGCTGGCCGGACTGGACCCGGACCGGGTCCGACCCACCACCAGCGACCGGTATCCGCGTCCCGCCCCCCGGCCTGCGTACAGTGTGCTAGGGCACAGCCGCTGGGCAGCCGTGGGTCTGCCTCCGCTTCCAGACTGGCACGACGCCCTGGTTGACGCGTTCCACTCCCCCGCTCCACCCGCCCCGTGGAAGGTCGCATGAAGCTCACCCTCGTCACCGGCCTGACCGGCCTGCTGCTCCTCGGCACCATCGTCGAGCTGCTGCGCCGCCGTCAGCTGCGCGAGAAGTACGGCATGCTCTGGCTCGCCGTGCTGATCATCGTGATTCCGCTGTCCCTGTTCCCCCGGCTGCTCGACAACGTCGCCGAACTCCTCGGTGTCGCCTCCGGTGTCAGCCTGGTGCTCTTCCTCGGCATCGTCTTCCTGTTGCTGGTGTGCGTACACCTCAGCTGGGAGGTCAGCGCCCTGGAAGAAGAGACCCGCACCCTGGCCGAAGACTTCGCCCTGCTCCGCGCGCAGATCGACGCGGACCGGGCAGCCCGAGACGAACTGGTGTCGACCGATGGTTAACGGCAAGCGCACATTGATCATCATCCCGGCGCTCAACGAGTCCGGCTCGATCGCCGACGTCGTCGGCGAGGTCCGCGGCGAACTGCCCGGTGTCGACGTGCTCGTCGTCGACGACGGCTCCACCGACCGCACCGCCGCCGTCGCCGCCGCCGCCGGCGCCCACGTCGCCAAACTGCCGTACAACCTCGGCGTCGGCGGCGCCATGCGCCTCGGCTACCGCTACGCCCGGGACAACAACTACGACGTCGCCATCCAGATCGACGCCGACGGCCAGCACGACCCCCGGTACGTGCCGAAGCTCGTCGACCTGCTCGACGACAACGACCTCGTCATCGGCGCACGTTTCGCCGGTGAGGGCGACTACAACGTCCGCGGCCCCCGCCGCTGGGCGATGGTGATGCTCTCCGCCGTGCTGTCCCGGGTCGCCCGCACCAAGCTCACCGACACCACCTCCGGCTTCCGGGCCGCCAACCGGCGGGTCATCGAGATGTTCGCCGGCTGGTACCCGGCCGAGTACCTCGGCGACACGGTGGAGACCCTGGTGCACACCGCCCGCCGGGGCTACCGCATCCGTCAGGTGCCGGTGGCCATGCGCAAGCGGATGGCGGGCACACCCAGCCACTCCCCCGCCAAGGCGATGGTCTACCTCGGCCGCGCGTTCGCTGTCCTCACGCTGGCGCTCATCCGCCGGTGATCCGACGGCTACTGAGCCTGGTCCCGCCCGGCACCGTCGCTGTCGGTGCCGGGCTGGCCCTTCTCGGGCTCGCCTCCTACGTTCACCTCGCGGTCGCCGGCCACAGCCTGAGCAAGGCCGACTACTCGTCCCTGTCCGTGCTCTGGTCGATCGTGTTCACCCTCGGCATCGGGGTGTTCATGCCCATCGAGCAGGAGGTCGCCCGGATCGTCGCCGCCCGGCACAGCCAGGGCCTGCCCCCCGGGCCGGTGCTGACCCGCGGCGTCACCGTCGCCGCGGCGCTGCTGGCTGTGCTGGTGCTGGCCGTCACCGTCGGCCGTCAACAGCTCGCCGACAAGCTCTTTGCCGGTGACGGCAGCCTGGTCACCGTGCTGATCGGCGCACTCGCCGCGATGGCCGTCGCCTACGCCACCCGCGGCGTCCTCTCCGGCCTGCAACTGTTCCCCTGGTACGGCGCTCAACTCGGGATCGACGGCGGCCTGCGCATCATCATGGTCGCCCTGCTCGGGCTGGCCGGGGTGACCGCCCCCGTCTGGTACGGGCTCGTGCTCGTCGCCGCCCCGCTGGTCAGCGTCCTGCTCACCCTGCCGCCGGTGCTGCGTGCCATCGGCGCGGGCCCGCCGGTGCCCTGGGCCACCCTGCTGCGCGGCCTCGGCCTCCTCACCGCCTCCAGCCTGCTCTCCCAGGTCGTGGTGAACATCGGCGTGATCAACGTGCAGTTGCTCGCCCCCTCCGACGCGGCAGCGGCCGGCGCGTTGCTCTCCGCCCTCGTCCTGGTCCGCATCCCCCTGTTCGTCTTCGGCTCCCTCCAGGCGTCCCTGCTGCCCGGCCTCGCCACCACCGCCACCACCGGCGACCAGGCCGGCTTCCACAGCCTGCTGCGACGGGCGCTCGGCATCGTCACCGCGCTCGGCCTCACCGGCGCCCTCGGCGCCGTGCTGCTCGGCCCATGGCTGGTCGGCACCCTCTTCGACGCACCCGGCGTCCTCGGCCACGGCGACTTCGCCTGGTTGGCGGCCGCCACACTCGCCTACCTGTGGGCGATGGTGCTCGGCCAGGCCCTGCTCGCCCTCGACCGGCACCGCGCCCAGGCCCTCGCCTGGACCGCCGGCGTCGCCGCCCTGGTCGCCGTGACGCTGATCCCGGCTCCGGTCACCCTGCGGGTCGAACTGGCGTACACCATCGGCTCCGTCATCGTGGCCGCCACCATGGCGTTGCTGCTGCGCGGCGGCACCCGCCGACCCACCCCCACCCGGCCGCCCGCCGAGGCCGTCGCCCCTGCCGTATCCGGAGGCATCCGATGACCCGACCCCGGGTGAGCGCCGTCATGCTCGCCTACGGCCCGGAGCCCTACCTCGTCGACGCCGCTCGGGCCGTGCTGGCCAGCACCGACGTCGAGATCGACCTCATCGTCGTCGACAACGGCTGCACCGGGGACGGCATCGACATCGTCAAGGGCCTGCCCGGTGTGCGGGTGCTCCGACCGGAGGAGAACACCGGCTACTCCGGCGGCTGCCGGGTCGGCGCGGCCGAGGCCACCGGCGACTGGCTCGCGTTCGTCAACTCCGATGCCGTCGTCGCGCCCGACGCCCTGGCCAAGACCACCGCCGTCGCCGCCGAAGCGGGCGTCGGCGCGGCCATGGCGTCCATCCGGTTGGCCGACACCCCCGAGCTGATCAACACCAGCGGTAACCCGTTGCACTTCACCGGGCTCTCCTGGGCCGGCGGCAACGGCGAACCGGCGAGCAACCACGCCCAACGGCGGGTCGTCCCCTCCCTCAGCGGCTGCTGCTTCGTGATCAGCCGGCAGCTCTGGCGCGACCTCGACGGCTTCGCCGCCGAGTACTTCGCCTACCACGAGGACACCGAACTCAGCCTGCGACTGTGGCAGCGCGGCCTCCGACTGGAGTACGTGCCGGACGCCGTGGTGCGTCACCACTACGAGTTTTCCCGCAACACCCTGAAGCTCTACCTGGTCGAGCGGAACCGACTGGTCACCCTGCTCACCGCGTACGAGGCGCGGACGCTCGTCGTGCTCGCCCCGGCGCTGTTGCTCACCGAGGCCGCCATGCTCACCGCCGCACTGGTCGGCGGCTGGTCCCGGCAGAAACTGCAGGGCTGGGGCTGGCTGTGGCGCAACCGCGACTGGGTGCGCGGCCGGCGGCGGCAACTACAGGCCGAACGCCGGGTGCCGGACGGGGTCATCGCGGAGCTGATGACCGGTC
>NZ_JBSGIV010000119.1:0-8607 GCF_053605225.1 Micromonospora sp. NPDC003944 | reverse complement strand
CAAGACGGTCACCGTCACCGGTGAGGCGACCGCGCGTGCCATCACCGCAGCCCCGTAGGAAGGAAGGCAGCCATGCCCGCATCGGGTGGGTCCGCCGAGTCGAAGGCGGGGGTCTGGTTGGCCCGCTCCATCATCGGCAGACGGTGCGACCCGTCACCGGCCCAGACGGAGCACTGGGCGGTACCCGACTCCGGCAGACCCGGAATCTGGATCGTCACCTCGTCGGGCTGTGCGCCACCGCGGCCGTCCTCGGTCGCCACGAAGAACGCGGGCACCTCCTGCGGCTCCGGCGGAGCGGTCAGGCTGTCCAGCATCCGGCAGGCGGTGTGGAAGTGACCACGGACCAGGCCCTGGTCGTTGAGGAGCGAGCTCTCCACGTAGTAGCCACCCTGACCGGCGGCCAGGAAGCGGTCCCGGACCAGGTTGCGGGTGCTGACCCGCAGGGTGAAGGGCTGGTTCTGACCAACCTGCTCGGGGAACTGGGTGATCAGCAGCGACGGGTTGGTGGCCGCCGCGCCGACCTCACCGAACTCGGTGCTCACGCAGCGGTTGCCGTTCTGGAAACCGTCGTGCGGCTGGAGCCGGCTCTCGTCGCAGTCGTTGGCGAGCACGCCGAGCCCGGCGCCCGGCGCGGTGCCGCCACCGTTGTTCCCGCCACCGTTGTTACCACCGCCGTTGTTGCCGCCGCCGTTGTTGCCACCACCGGGGGTGGTCGTGGGACTGGTGCCGCCGCCCGTGTTGCCGGTGGGCTGCACCTGGCACTCGGCGAGCTGCGCGAGGCCCTGCGGCCGGGGTCCGGCCCGGTCGATGGCGGTGGTGATCCGGTCCAGCACCGCACGCCGCTTGCCGGCCAACGGCTGGAGGATCGCGTTGCGGATGAACGCCTCACCCTTGTTGCCCTCGGCCGCCAACCGGCGGTCCGCCTCGGCGATCTGAGTCTGCAACTGGGCCAGGTTGCGGTCCACCTCGGCCCGCGCCCGGTCCGGCACCTGCGGCAGCTTGGACGCCACATCCGGGCAGGCGATGGCCGTACCGGTGCCCACCGTGCCGTCCTTGCCGTCCTCACACTCGGGGACCGACTGCTGTCCGTCACCCCAGTGATTGCGCACCCACCGACCGTTCTGCCAGGTCCGGCTGGTCGAACCGCCACCGGTCGGCGCGGTCGCGCCGGGGCTCGGCTCCACGCACTGCCCGGCAGCCGGACGCGGCTTATTGGTCCGCCGGTCCTGGGCCGACGAAATCTGAGTCACGGCGACAACTCCGCCGAAGACCGCGAGCGTGCCGACAACTGCCAGCAGACGCTTGCTCCGCGCGTTGCCGGAAGGCCGGCGCGCCCGAGTGGACCTGCGCATCGAATTGCTCTCCTTCTCGATCCGGTACTGGATTTCTGCCCTCGGCGGACCGACGGATGTGAGGTGGCACGCCGCGGCGGTTACCCGCCGTGACCCGCCCGGTAATGCGTCGATGGCCGACGATGCCCTTTCTGCACCGTCTCCCGCGCCCAGCGGACGCGGATGGGGAGATCCTGTTCATTCGCGCAGGAGTACGGGGTGGGGACCGGGAAGGTTCAACTGACTCACAGAAAATTGCTGCGCGCCGGGACGGAGCCGGCGCGCGGCAGGGATCAGCAGGTGGAACGGGCGCGGATCAGTCGGCGCAGAGGTGGTCGAAGGCGAACCCGCCGACCAGTTCGTGGCGACGCTGACTCAGCGCGGCGATCTGCGCGGTCCACTCAGCGCGGGGCAGCAGGTCCGCGACGGCGTTCTCCCGCAGCCGCTCCCCCACGGCGACGGTGGCGAGGTCCTCGGCCAGCCGGGCCGCGTCGACGCCACAGGAGAAGCGGTGTTCGGTGACCGAGACCCGCTCGACCAGGCACGCGTCAGGGCGCACCTGCACCCAGCTCCATCCCTGCGCCGGCCCGTCCACCCAGCGGACGTGCAGCCCGCGCACGATCGGGTCGGCCACCCGCCCGGCCACGTACGCCTCGACCGCCGCCGCACGGGTCAACGCGCCGAGGTCGTTCACCGGCCCGGTGCGCCCGTCCGGCAACCGGCCCAGGATGTCCCGGAAACCCACAGGTGGCGGTTCGGTCCCGGCGGCGCCGTCCCCGGTGCCGCCGGCGGCGTAGGCGCGCGCGTCGATCACGTACTCGACCAGACGGCGGCCGTGCTCGACGGCCCGCAGGGTCGGCGAACCGATCCGCAACACGGGCAGGCCGGCGGCCGCACTCACGGCGTCCTTGAGCCGCTCCACACGCTGCTCCGCCGAGCCGGCGGACGGCACCGGGCCGATCTCCACGGCGACGACCGGTCGGCCGGTGTCGACGGCGTAGACGACGTAGTCGAAGCTGGCACGGCTCGCCGAGGTCCACTGGCTGCCGGTGACACCGGGCGGGCGGCCGTGGACCAGGTCACTGAGCCGGCGTGCCGACAGGATCCGGTGGCCGGCGCGGCCGAGCGGCTCGTCGCGCCCCGTTTCGGCGGGCACCGCCCGCAGCCAGCCGCGCTCGTCGCTCCCGATGCTCGTCATCTGCCTGATCCATCCGCCGGTCGGTCGAGCCGGGCCGAGTCTAGGTGGTCGATCATGGGCCACCGACTTCCGATGTGACCGGGATCACAGCAGGGTCGACGTTCCAGCAATGGCCACCGGGTGTATCCAGCCACCGCCGGTACTGGACCGCTCCGGAGGTGACCATGTCCCGACAGCAGTTCGGCTTCCTCGCCGGGTTCCTCGCCGTGGCGGTCTGGGCACTCGCCGGCATCGGCGTGGCCGCCCTCGCCGTGCTCGCCGGCCTCCTCGGCTGGCTGGTCGTCCGGGTGCTCGACGGCGACCTCGCGGTGACAGGTCTCGGAGACCGCCGCGCCGACGCTCGGCGACGCCGATGACCACCCGCCCGTCGACAGGGACGAGACCCGGCAGCGGCCTGACCGGCTCGGTGACCCGGCCGGAGGACGCGGCGGACGTCGCGCGGATCGCGGCGCAGGCCGCCAGCCTCGTACCGGGCGTGTCCGTCGTCCGCCCGGCGGCGGTCCGCCTGGATGACAGGTCCGTCGGGCTCGACCTGCACCTGATCACCTGGTACGGACACAGCGTGCCGACGATCGCCGAGACGGTTCGGGCGGTGGTCGCCGATCGGGTGACCGCCCAGACCGGGCTCAGCGTGGCGGTGGTGACCGTCACCGTGGACGACCTGCTCGTCCCCGGCGTCGACTCCTCCGGAGCCACCGCGCCGGAGGACGGTTGAGGTGCGCACCGCCAACCGGCTCGCCTCCCTGCTGCTGGCCACCGCCCTGCTCATCGGCGGTGCGGCGGTGGCAGTCCAGGCGCTGCTGCTCACCCTGCACCGTTCGACGCCACTGGACACCGATCGCTGGTTCGACGCGCTGGGCGACACCCGGTGGGGCGACCCCACGGTCCGCGCCGTGGCCGGCGGAGCCCTCGTGTTCGGCCTGGCGCTCCTCGTCGCCCAACTGCGCCGCTGGGCGCCGGTCCGGCTGCGCACCGACGCGCACGACGGCTGGTACCTGCACCGGCGCGGTGTGGAGCGACGACTCGCCAACGCCGCCAGCGCGGTGCCGGGTGTCCGCCGCGCCCGGGTCCGGCTCCGACCGCGCGGCGACACATGGCGTCCCCGGATCCGCGCGACCGGCGACCCGGCGGCCCGAGCGGAGATCGAGTTCGCCGTACGGCAGGAGTTGCACCGCCTCACCGCGCCCCGCCCCGCCCGGATCGAGGTCCGGCTGGTGCCTCGCCGGCGGCCGGCATGACCAACGCCGGGCACCGGCTCCTGTGGACCATCATCGCGCTGCTGCTCGTGCTGGGCGGCGCGGCGACGCTGGCGACAAGCCTCGGCACGATGCCCGGCGCGGACCCGGCGGCGGTGCTGCTCAGCGCCGAGCTGGTCGACCGATGGCGGAGCGCCGCGCCGTGGAGCACCCTGGCCGCGGCGGTCGCCGGGGCGCTGTTCGCGCTGGCCGGTCAGCGCCTGCTGGCCCGGGAACTGCGCGGCCCCGGCGGTACGCTGCGCGGCATCCTGAGCCACCCCGGACGCCGTCCGGGCCGAACCCGGCTGCCCGCCGACGTTCTCACCGACGCGCTGGTACGCGACCTGACCGGCAACCCCGGCGTGCGCCGGGCCCGGGTAGTGCTCACCGGCGCGCCACCACACCCCGACGTGTGGATCCGGGTGGACCTCACCGCCGACGCGCCGACCGCCGGCGTACGCGAGCACGTTCGCGGTGCGGTCCGCCGGTTCGCGGCGACGACCGACTGTCAGCCCGCACACCTCGACGTGACCGCCCGTATCGAGCCCGGCCACCCCTGACCCCACGCCGGCCGAAGGGCATGATCGGTGCACGGGTGGCGAACGGATCGGTGCACGGGTGGCGAACGGAGGTACGCGGGTGCGGGTGGTGTCGCTGGTGCCGTCACTGACCGAGGCGGTGGCGTCGACGCTGCCGGGAGCGCTGGTGGGGGCCACCGACTGGTGCAGCCACCCGGTCGGGCTCGACGTCGCCCGGGTCGGCGGTAGCAAGTACCCCGACCTGGACCGGGTTCGGGCGCTGCGACCGGATGTGGTGCTGCTCAATGTGGAGGAGAACCGCCGGGCCGACGCGGAGGCGCTGCGGGCGGCAGGCGTGCCGGTGCGGGTCACCTATCCGCGGACCGTCCCCGGCGCGCTGACCGAGCTGGGCGAGCTGCTGACCGAACTCGGTGCGTCGGCGGAGCCGGCCTGGTTGGAGGCCGCCCGCCGGGCGTGGGCCACGCCACCCCGGCTGGCGCCCGGCCGCCGCGCGGTGGTGCCGGTCTGGCGTCGGCCGTGGGTGGTGCTCGGCGGTGACACGTTCGCCGGTGACGTGCTGCGCCGCCTCGGCGTGGTCAACGCCTACGACGAGCATCCCGAGCGTTATCCCCGCCCGTCCCTCACCGAGTTGCGCGAGCAGGAGCCCGACCTCGTGGTGCTGCCCGACGAGCCGTACCTGTTCACCGCCGACGACGGGCCGGAGGCGTTCCCCGGCGTACCGTGCGCTCTGGTCTCCGGGCGGCACCTCACCTGGTACGGCCCATCGTTGGCCGAGGCGCCCACGCTCCTCGCCGACCAGCTGTCCCGGCCGGTGCTTGTCGGCTGACCCCGACCTGCCGATCCGGCGCTCAGCCGTCGGCGCGGCGGCTCAGCCGTCGGCGCGGCGGTGGGCGGTCAGGGTGCTGGCGCCGATCGAGACCGCCAGGGTCAGCACCACCACGGCGAGGGTCAACCAGACCGGCAACTTGCCCACCGGTGTCTCGGCGAGAATCAGCTTCAGCCCGGCGAAGGCGAGCAGCAGCGCGAGCCCGTACCGCAGGTAGTCGAAGTGTCGCAGCAGCCCGGCAAGGCAGAAGTAGAGGCTGCGCAGCCCCAGGACGGCGAACGCGGTGGCCGTCCAGACGAGGAAGGTGTTGGTGGTGATGGCGAGGATCGCCGCCACCGAGTCGATGGCGAAGACCACGTCGGTGGCTTCGATGGCGACGAGCGCCACCAGCAGCAACGTCGCCACGCGCCGGCCGGCCACCCGGGCGGTGAAGCGGTCGCCGTGGTAGCGGGCGTCGGTGGGCACCAGCCGCCGGAACAGCCGGACCACCACGTTGCGTTCCGGGTCGACGTCCGGCTTGCCGCGTACGGCAAGGCGCCAGCCGGTCCAGATCAGGAACGCCCCCAGCACGAACCCGGCCCAGGTGAGCCGGTCCAGCAGCCCGGCGCCGGCGAAGATGAACAGCAACCGGAACACGAGCGCGCCCACGACACCCCAGAACAGCACCTTGTGCTGGTAGCCCGGCGGCACCTGGAAGTAGCCGAAGAGCAGTGCGAAGACGAACACGTTGTCCACCGAGAGGGCCTTCTCCAGCAGGTAGCCGGAGAAGTACGCGATGGCCGGGTCACCGCCGAGGCCCCACCAGACGACCAACCCGAAGAGCAGGCCCGCGCCGATCCACACGGCGCTCCACACCAGCGCCTCGCGCAGCTCGATGACGTGGTTGTCGCGGTGCAGGAGCACGTCCACGGCGAGCATCACCGCGATCACCGCGCCGACCGCCGCCCAGGCCCACAGCGGAACCGCGACCGTCGCCTCAGCCACCGACGCCCTCCGCATCGACCACGGCGCACCGCCCGTCACCGGGCCGACCGGCCCTTTCTGAGCGTAGGTGACCACCCGACCGGGCATCTGCGGTCCGACGAAGTCGCTGCGGAGCAGGTGGTGGGTCCGCCGCACATCGGTGACGGGTGATCCGGCAGGATCGACGGTGACCGGACACATCACCCAACACGGCAGGAGATCCCCGCATGAACCAGGCAGCAGGCGCCCAGTCGGGCAAGCCCGAGGTTGGTCCGATCGAGGGTGCACCGCCGGCCGACCTCGTGATCGAGGACATCACCGTGGGCGACGGCCCGCAGGCCGAGCCGGGCCAGCTGGTCAGCGTGCACTACGTCGGCGTGTCGCACTCCACCGGCGGCGAGTTCGACTCGTCCTGGAACCGGGGCGAGGCGTTCGACTTTCCGCTCGGCGGCGGTCAGGTCATCGCCGGCTGGGACCAGGGCGTCGCCGGCATGCGGGTCGGTGGTCGTCGCCGCCTGACCATCCCGCCGCACCTGGGGTACGGCGACCGGGGCGCCGGTGGCGTCATCAAGCCGGGCGAGACGCTCGTCTTCGTCGTCGACCTGCTCGGCGTGAGCTGACCCATCGTTGGGGTCGCCGGCCCACGCCGGCGGCCCCAACGCCGCGCCCGGTCACGACGGGTTGCCACCACCTCGTCGGCCCGGTCAGGCCGCCAGTTGCTGCGGTCAGGTCGCCAGTTGCAGCCAGTGGCCGCAGTCAGGCCGCCAGTTGCAGGTCGGTGGTCGCGGTCACCGGCCGACGCGCGGGCGCGATCGGCGAGGCCAGCTCAAGGATCGGCATCACACGGTGCAGCCCGCTGACGCGCAGCACCCGCGCCACCACCGGGCTCGGGTCGACCAGGACCAGCTCGCCACCGCAGGCCCGCACCCGCAGGTGCGCGGCGAGCAGCGTGCGAACACCGGCGGCGGAGAGCAGCCGCAGCCCGGACAGATCCAGCTGCAACACCGGGCGTGCCGGCGCCGACCACAGCGCAGACCGGAACGCGGCCACCGTGGCGATGTCGACCTCGCCCGCCACCCGCATGAGGACCATCTGGTCACCCACGCTGACCTGCACGTCGAGCCGGTCGCTGCGCTCTTCCATGAGGAGAAATCTAGCCCCCACCACCGACACTTTCGCCCCTCCGCGGAGTGATTCCGGGTACGCCCAGGGGCATACCCTGAGCCACTCCACCTCCCTCTCGGGGTGGAGTCGGGGGCCAGAGAGGCTCGTCACCCCGCGTAGTGGTCCACTCCGGGTCACAGATGTGCGGACGGACACCCCCACCGTCGCACGGCACGCCGTGCGGGTGCGGAGCCCGGAGTCGACCGGGACCGGGTGGAGAATAGGTCGATGCTGATCCCCCGGCCCCGGCCGCCCCGGCTGATCCGTCCGGTCCGCGAGCCGGCCACCAACCCGCCGGCACTGGCCGGGCCCTGGGCCCCCATCGACCGCCGGCTCGACCAGGCCGAGTTGCTGCCACTCCCCGCCGGCGCCGTCGGCCCCGAGGACGTGCTTGTCGACGGGTCCGGGCGGGTTGTCAGTGGCGACGAGGACGGCCGGCTCTGGTGGTGGCCGGTCGACGCGGCGGCCGGCACCCGACCCCACCTGCTGGCCGAGACCGGCGGCCGGCCGCTCGGCATCGAACTGGACCCGGCCGGCGAGGCGCTGGTGGTCTGCGACGCGTACCGCGGGTTGCTGCGGGTCACGCCGGACGGCGCGGTACGCGAGCTGACCGGGACGGCACCTCCGGTGCACCTGGCCAACAACGCGACGGTGGGCCGCGACGGCACCATCTACTTCACCGACAGCTCCGACCGGTTTCCGGTCTCACACTGGAAGCGGGACCTGCTGGAGCACCGCCCCAACGGTCGGGTGCTGGCCTACCACCCGGGCAGCGGGCGCACCGAGGTGGTGACCGACGGCCTCTACTTTCCCAACGGGATCGCGCTGACCCCGGACGAGTCGGCGCTGATGCTCGTCGAGACCAGCACCCACCGGCTGTTGCGGGTCGAGCTGAGCGGCGGTGTACAGGTCCTCGCCGACCTGCCCGCGTACCCGGACAACCTCACCTCGGTGGGCGACGGGACGTACTGGATCGCGCTGCCCAGCCCACGGGTGCCGATCGCCGAACGGCTGCTGCCCCATCCGCGGCTGCGTCAGATCGCCGCCCTGCTGCCCGACCGGATGCAGCCGCAGCCACGCCGCTACGGGCTGGTCGCGCTCGTGGACGACGCGGGCGCGGTCCGCCGGACGCTGCACGGCCCGAACGGGCACTACTCGATGATCACCGGGGTACGCCAGCACGGCGACCACCTCTGGCTGGGCAGCCTCACCGGCCCCGGCGTGGCCCGCGTACCCCTGGCCTGATCCGATCCCCACCCCCGACCCCACCCCGACCCCGCTGCGCCGATCTTGCACTTTCTGTCGCCGACATGCGGGGAATGTCCCCACTGTCGGGACAGAAAGTGCAAGA
>NZ_JBSGIV010000118.1:0-9899 GCF_053605225.1 Micromonospora sp. NPDC003944 | reverse complement strand
CCCAGGCGCGGGCCCGGCGGGATCTGGATCTCCTCGAAGTCGAGCTTGCGGGTCTTCTCGGCCTCGGTGGCCATCTCGTCGTACCGGTCGAGGCGTGGGTCGCCATCACCAGGAACGGGTCGGGCACCCGGTGGCTCTCCCCGCCGATGGACACCTGCCGCTCGCTCATCACCTCAAGCAGCGCGGACTGCACCTTCGCCGGTGCCCGGTTGATCTCGTCCGCGAGCAGGAAGTTGACGAAGACCGGGCCCAGCTCGACGTCGAACTTCTCGCTCGACTGCCGGTAGATCCGGGTGCCCATGATGTCGGCGGGCACCAGGTCCGGCGTGAACTGCACCCGGGCGAAGGACCCGCCGACGACCTTGGCGAGGGTCTCCACGGCAAGCGTCTTGGCCACCCCGGGCACGCCTTCGAGCAGGCAGTGACCGCGCGCGAGCAGCGCGACGAACATCCGCTCCACCATCCGGTCCTGCCCGACGATCACACGTTTGATCTCGAACAGGCCCTTCTCCAGCAGGGTGGCGTCCTGCGCCGGCGTGGTCACCGGCGCAGGTGCCGCTCCGTTCGGCGTCGGGGCGTCGGGCATGGTCGGCTGGGCCACCGGTCCTCCACAGCGTTCGTCGGTCGTCGCTCGTCGCGGCTCGTGCGGTATCAAGACTCGCACGCCTTGCTGAGTGTCGAGGTGGGGAGAAGCCGATTTTGACCGTGCCGTCCCCAGCAGCCGAATCGCGCAACGCGGGCGTGCACAGACCGGCCTGGCGCGTGTACGATTCACCCCGTCGCCGGGCGGCTCCCCCCGTGGTCGCCCGGCGCTCAAACTCCCCGTCCCGCCGCCCTAGACTGGCCGGGATGAGCATCCCCTCCCCCGCCGACGAGGCCCTGGTCTGTTCGGCCCGGGGCTGCCGGTCGGCCGCCGTCTGGTCGCTGGAGTGGAACAATCCCCGCCTGCACGACGCCGATCGGCGCAAGACCTGGCTGGCCTGCGCCGAGCACCGGAGCAGCCTCGGTGACTTCCTCGACGCTCGGGGCTTCCTGCGTGCCGTCACTCCGGTGCCCGGATCGCCTACGCTCGACCTGTGAGCGGCGACCCTCCGGCTTCCTCCGGCCCCACCTCCCCGTCCTGGCCGCCCACCCCGGCCACCGCACCAACAGGCGTCGAGCCGCCGCCCGGCGCGTTCCCGGCGCCCACCGCACTCGGCCCGGAGTCCGCCGCGCCCGGCGGCCGGGGTCCGCTGGAGCCCTGGCCCGACACTGTCGACTGGCAGCCGATCTCCACCGACCTGATCTGGGTGGAACTGATCCGGCTGGCGGTCGTGGTCGGCATCGGGCTGGCGGTGACGGCGGTCGGCTGGGCGTTCAGCGGCCACTGGCTGTTCGGGCTCGCGGTCGCCACCGTGCTGGTGCTCGGCGCGTGGCGGGCCGTCGCGATCGTCCGCGCCGTCCGGGCCTGGGGGTACGCCGAGCGGGAGAACGACCTGCTGGTCCGGCACGGCCTACTGGTCCGCCGGCTCTCCATCGTGCCGTACTCACGGATGCAGTTCGTCGACGTGAGCGCCGGGCCGTTGGAGCGCGCCTTCGACCTGGCCACCGTGCAGCTGCACACGGCAGCGGCGGCGAGCGACGCCCGGGTGCCCGGGCTGCGCCCGGCGGAGGCGTCCCGGCTGCGCGATCGACTCACCGCGCTCGGCGAGGACCGGGCGGAGGGGCTGTGAGCACCAGCGCCGGCGGCCGGCTGCGGCAGGTCGGCCTCGACGACCATCCGCCCCGACCGGGTCGAGGGCCGCTCCGATGAGCGACAGGCCCGCCGAGCCGAGCACCGTGCCACCGACCGGCCCGACACCACCGGGGCCGGTGCCGACCGGCCC
This sequence comes from Micromonospora sp. NPDC003944, assembly GCF_053605225.1. Taxonomy (NCBI): domain Bacteria; kingdom Bacillati; phylum Actinomycetota; class Actinomycetes; order Micromonosporales; family Micromonosporaceae; genus Micromonospora; species Micromonospora sp. NPDC003944. Next base: position 8,034 of record NZ_JBSGIV010000118.1, on the reverse strand, counting down.
GACACCACCGGGGCCGGTGCCGACCGGCCCGACGCCGCCAGGGTCGGTGCCGACCGGCCCGACACCACCGGAGCCGGTGCCGACCGGCCCGACGCCGCCAGGGGCGGCTGCGCCGTGGCCGGCACCGGCGGGCGGCGACGACGGCGAACCCCGACAGCGACTGCACCCGCTCAGCCCGGTGCTGCACGGGGCCAAGTCCCTGGTCGTGGTCATCGCCGGGTTGTCCTGGTCGACGCTGTCCCGGGTGGGCTTCGGCTGGTTCGCCGCCATGGTGGCGGTGCTGGCGCTCGGCGCGACGGTGCTGTCGGTGATCAGCTGGTACAACACCGGCTACCACGTCGTGGGCCGGGAGCTACGGGTGTACGAAGGGCTGCTCTGGCGGCGTACCCGGGCGATCCCGTTGGAACGGTTGCAGGCCGTGGAGGTGGTGCGACCACTGCTCGCCCAGCTCACCGGCCTGGCCGAACTGCGCCTGGAGGTGGTCGGCGGCGGCAAGACCGAGGCGCCACTGGCGTACCTCGGGGTGGCCGAGGCGACCCTGCTGCGCGAGCGTCTGCTGGCGTTGGCCGGGCGGGTGGCGCAGCTACCCGCGCCGGGCGACCCGGCCGCCCCGGTGGTCCCGGGTGCGCCGACGCCGCCGGCGGCCGTGCCGGGCCGACCACTGCACGCGGTACGCAACCAGAACCTGCTTGTCAGCCAACTGCTCACCCCGCAGGCGTTCCTGCTGCCGTTCGGTGTGGCCTTCGTCGTGGTGCAGTTCCTCACCGCCGGGTCGTGGTCGTTCGTCGCGGTGGCGAGCACACTGACCGCGATGGCGGGTGTGCTGCTGCAACCGATCCGCCGGGTCCTCGACGACTGGAACTTCCGGCTGGCCCGTGACGGCGGCACACTGCGGGTGCACAACGGCCTGCTGGAGACACGGGCCCAGACCGTGCCGCTGGAGCGGGTGCAGACCGTGCGGGCCACCTGGCCGCTGTTGTGGCGGGTCAAGGGCTGGCTGCGGCTGCGCCTGGAGGTGGCCGGTTACTCCGTCGCCGAGGCCGACGACCGCAACCGGCCCGACCGGCTGCTGCCGGTCGGCGACCTGCCGACGGCGACGATGATCGTCGCCGAGGTGCTTCCCGGGGTACGCCTCGACGCGCTCACGCTGAGCCCGCCACCACGCCGGACCCGTTGGCTGCACCCGCTGGGCCGTGCCGCGTTCGGGGCGGGGCTGTTCGAGCGGGTGTTCGCCACCCGGTCCGGCCGGCTCACCCGGCAGCTCGTGATCGTGCCGTACGCCCGGATCCAGAGCGTACGAGTCGTCCAGGGGCCTCTCCAGCGCCGCCTTGGGTTGGCCTCCGTCCACGCGGACACCGCTGGCGGTTCCGGCGCCACCGCCCAGGACCGCGACCTGACCGAAGCCTGGGCCCTGGCCGCCGACCTAACCCAAAGAGCCCACCAAGCCCGCCACCCCACCTAACCCCCAACCCCCCTGACCCCGTTGATCAAGAGGTTTGCGTCAAGAATCGGATACGCGGTGACGCAAACCTCTTGATCAACACGATCGGGCCCGGCCTTCGCCCCCGACCGCGTTGAGTGGGGGGTCGGGGGTGGGGTTGGGGTTGGGGGGCGGTTGCGTTCCGGCCTTCGGGTGGCGGACTCGCCACGCCGCCCAGGCGCGCTCGGCCAGACCGACAACCAGGAAGGTCAGCCCCACGTACGCCCAGCCGACCAGCACGTCGATCACGTAGTGCTCACCCGAGTAGACCAGGGTGAAGGTCATCGCCAGCGGGTACGCGAGCAGCAGCGGCCACCAGCGACGACGGGTGGCGGTCAGGAAGAACAGCACCACGAACAACGCCCACGCGGTGTGCAGCGACGGCATCGCGGCGACCGGGTTGGAGGCGATCTGGCCGGCGTTGAGCACGTTGCCGGCACCGTGCATGCCAAAGGCTTTCCAACCCCGGGTCGAGATCCGGGCGACCTCGGTGAGCAGGCCGTTCTGCGCCGCCCACCAGGGCGGGGCGGCCGGGTAGACGAAGTAGGTGACCAGGCCGGCCGCGCAGAGGAAACCCCACCGCCGCATGTACGCGGCCCAGCGGTGCCGATCGCGCAGCCAGAGCACCGCGGCGGCGGCAAGCGCCACCACGAAGTGCGAGAAGTACACCCAGCTCGCGGCGACGTCCCACCAGTGCACCTGCGGGTGGTAGAGGTGCTGCTGCAACCAGACGGTGGGCACCTCGCCACCGGTGGCCCAGCCGAACATGAACCGGTCGGCGACGATCAGCTCCATCGCGTGCGGTGTGGCCCCGTTGTCGGCGAACCCCCGCGACAGGTTGTAGATGACGAACAGCAGCACCACCGGCACCCAGTCCCGGGCGAAGCGCAGGTGGCTGCGCCACGGCCGGTCGCTGTTCCAGGCGATGGTCGCGGCCCAGATCCAGACGAAGGCGTACGCCGGGTCGGTGGGTAAACCGATGGCCAGCCACGCGGCGACGAAGGCCACCGCCCAGACGGTCATGGCGATGACGCGCCGACGACCCCCGTCCGGGGACGCGGGCGGGTCGGTCCGGGCGGGGGGCTGGGGGTCAGTCACGACGGCCATCGGGGTCAAGGTTAACGACGGGTACGGCATCGACCGACGGGGACCACCCGATGGCCACGGGGGGTGGGTGCGCCCGGATCACCGGGCGCGTGCTCCAGTCGTCCGGTGAGCACCTAGGCTGACGACCATGCAGGAGCAGCCCGAGCCGGCCTTCGCGCCGGGTCTGACCGCCCAGGTCGAGTTGACCGTCACCGACGCGGACACCGCCCAGGCGGTCGGTTCCGGGGACGTACCGGTGCTTGGCACTCCCCGGGTGCTGGCGCTGGCCGAGGCGGCGACCGTCGCGGCGACGGCGACCGGCATGCCGCCCGGTTCGACGACGGTGGGCACCCGGGTCGAGTTGGAGCACCTCGCGCCGACGGTTGTCGGCCGGACGGTCCGCGCGCAGGCGCTGCTGGCGACCGTCGACGGTCGTCGGCTGTCGTTCGAGGTGACTGTCAGCGACGGCGATCAGACGGTGGCCCGGGGTCGGGTGGACCGCATCCTGGTCGACCGGGGGCGTTTCGTCGAGCGCGCCGGGCGACCATCGTGAACGCCGGTTTCGTCGAGGTCGCCGACCGGGTGCACGTGCTGGCCGAGCCGCTGCTGCGGGTCAACGTCACACTCGTCGTCGGCGACGACGAGGCGCTGCTTGTGGACACGCTCTCGTCGGCCGCCCAGGCCACCGAGCTGGCCGCGGCCGTCCGGGCCGTCACCGACCGCCCGTTGACGCTTGTCAACACCCATCACCACTACGACCACTGCTTCGGCAACGCCGTCCTGGCCGGCGACCCAACCCGCCCGGTGTACGCGCACGAACTGGCCGCCGCCGCCCTGCGCGAGGAGCCTGAGCGGCTGCGCCGGGAGGCGTACGAGGAGTTACGCGCGGAGCACCCGGCGCTCGCCGCCGAGCTGGCCGACACCCCGCTGCTCGCTCCGACGCACAGCGTGCACGTCCAGACGACCCTCGACCTGGGCGGCCGGCGGGTGCTGCTGCGACACCCGGGTCGGGGGCACACCGAGGCCGATCTGGTGGTGCACGTGCCGGACGCCGACGTGTTGGTCGCCGGGGACCTGGTGGAGCAGAGCGGCCCGCCCGCCTTCGAGGACTCGTACCCCCTGAAGTGGCCCGACGCGGTCGCGGACCTGCTGCGGCTGACCACCGCGCGCACGGTGGTCATCCCGGGCCACGGTGAGCCGGTGGACGTCGACTTCGTCCGGGCCCAGCACGCGGAGCTGGCGAAGCTGGCGTGGCTGATCCGGGCCGCGCACACCGGCAGCGCCCCGCCGGAACGGGTGGCCGCCGAAGCTCCCTTCGGCGCCCGCCCCGCCCTGGTCGCCGCGCACCGGGGCTACCTCGAGCTGAACGGCACGGCCTGACCGGCCGGTGACAACGGGTTCAAGCCCCTTCCTCACCAACGCCGACCTCGCCGCCCCGCCCCGCCCCGCCCCGCCCCGCCCCGCCCTGCGTCGATCATGGAGTTGTGGTGGGCCGCAAAAGTCATACATATCCTGAATTCCGGCACCACAATTCCATGATCGACGGAGGGCGGTGGAGGGCGCGGGGGGCGCGGGGTACGGGGTAAGGCGGGTCAGGTGTTGAAGCGGATTTGGACTTCGGCGCGGGTGGGCATGGCGGTGGCGCCGCCCTGGGATTCGCAGACCAGGCCGGCCACCCGTAACGCGAAGGCCACCCGGTGGGTCCAGCCGGACGGGTTCTCCGGTTCGCCGTCGACAAGCAGGTCGGCGATGAGCGCGGCCATCACCGAGTCGCCGGCGCCGGTGGCGTCGATCGCGTGGACAGTGGGGGCCGGCACCCGGACCGGGTCGGCGTCGGCGGCGGCCAGCACCGCGCCCGCAGCGCCGAGCGTCACCACCACTGTGGCCGCCCCCAGCTCACGCAGGTATGCCGCGACTCCCTCGACCGGCTCACCGGGATAGAGCAGCACGGCGTCGGCGGCGCTCAGCTTGACCAGGTGCGCGCCGGCGGCGAACTCGGCCACCACCTCGCGTAGCCCGTGCAGCGCGGCCGGCCCGTCCAGCAGCCGAGGGCGGACGTTCGGGTCGAAGACCCGCAGACCGGTGGCGAGCGACCAGGCCCGTCGGGCCGCGGCCAACGGGCCGGGCTGGAGCAGCACGATCGAGCCGCAGTAGAGCACGTCCGCGCCCTCCAGCAACGCCAGGTCCAGATCGTCGGGGCCGAGCAGGCCGTAGGAGGCCGGCTCACCGTAGAAACGGAAGTCCGGCTCCGGCCCGGCGTACGTGACCACCGCGAGCGTGGTCGGCGCCGGCACCGTGATCGCACCGGCCACCCCGACGGCGGCTGCGGTGAGGAAGTCGCGGATCCGCCCACCCAGCGCGTCGTCACCGAGCGAGCCGACGAACTGTGCCGCACCGCCGAGTCGGGCCACCCCGACCGCGACGTTGAGCGGGCCGCCGCCGATGGCCTGCCGATAGACCCGCTCCCCGCCCAACTCGCCGTCGAGCAGGTCGACGAGCGCCTCGCCGAGCACCACCGCGTATCCCATGCCGATCCTCTCGTCGCCGCCGCCCGCCGATCGCCGTGGCACCAGGCTGGCACAACGCGCGGCCCGATGAGCGGCGAAGGGCCCGCACCGACGTCCGCGCTACCCCGGCTGGTGGATGGGCCCGCCGAGCGCCGCCAGGGGTCGGCCGGTGCCGCCCCACCGGGCCGCGACGATCTGCGCGGCCACACTCACGGCGGTCTCCTCCGGGGTACGACCACCGAGGTCCAACCCGATCGGAGAGGCGAGCCGGGCGAGCTGCGCCTGGCTGAGCCCCGCCTCGCTCAGCAGCTTGTGCCGCTCGTCGTGGGTGCGCCGGGAGCCCATCGCCCCGACGTACGCCAGCGGGTGGCGCAACGCCAGCTCCAGCAGCGGCACGTCGAACTTCGGGTCGTGGGTGAGCACGCACACCACCGTCCGCTCGTCGAGCCGGCCGGCCGCCAACTCCGTACGCAGGTAGCGGTGTGGCCACTGCACCACCACCTCGTCCGCCTCGGGGAAACGCCGCGCGGTGGCGAAGACCGGTCGGGCGTCGCAGACGGTGACCCGGTAGCCGAGGAACGCGCCGATCCGGGCCACCGCGGCGGCGAAGTCGATCGCCCCGAAGACGATCATGCGGGGCGGGGTGGCGTACGTGGTCACGAAGAGGCTGACGCCGCTGCCCCGGCGCTGCCCGTGGTAGCCGTACCGCAGCATTCCGGCGCGCCCGGCGGCGAGCAACCCGAGGGCGTCGGCGCTGGCGGCATCGTCGAGCCGGTCGTCGCCGAGCGAGCCGACGACGGACCGGGGGCCGGACAGCACCGCCAGCCGCCGGCCGAGCCGCCGGGCCGGGTCGGTCGGCCCGGCACCTGATGGCTTCCCGGCGCAAGCCGGTGGGCCGTCGGCGACACGGGCCAGCGGCTCGTCGCCGGCGCGGACCAGGAGGCCATCGGTGGTGGGGGCTGATCGGGGGGCCGCGTCGGCGGCCACGCAGGTGACGACCGCCGCCGGGCGGCCGTCGCGACGGGCGGCGGCGACCGCGGCCAGCGTCGGCAGGGCACTCGCGTCGACGCGTTCGACGAACACGTCGAGGATGCCGCCGCAGGTCAGACCCACGGTGCACGCGTCGGCGTCGCTGACGCCGTAGCGGCACAGCTCGGGTTGGCCGGTGTGGAGGACGCGGCGAGCCCGTTCGTAGAGGTCCGCCTCGACGCAGCCGCCGGAGACGCTGCCGATGACCGTGCCGTCGGTCGTGACCACCATGGCGGCCCCGGGCGGCTGCGGGGCGGAGTGCCAGGTGGCCACGACGGTGGCCAGCGCGACCGGCTCACCGTCGAGGCAGCGGCGGTGCACCTCGTCGAACACGTCCGGCACCGGCGGCCGCCTCTCCGTTCCCGCTCCCCGTACGCAGGATATGGCGTCCGCCGACGACCGGCGGGTCTTCTCATGCATCGAGGAAGACCTATTGCGCTCGGCCCCTGCGGCGTGGTGGGATGACGCGTACCGGGCGGTGCGAGGGCTGCGACACCGCCGGTTGCCGGGTTGGTTGAACGCGAGGGCATCGGTCCAGGACAGGACCGTCGACGGCGCACGTCCACTGGCTGTTTCCCGCCGGGGCCGCGTCGTCATGATCGTCGCACCGCTCACGACAGCGGGGCGATCACGCCACATCCCACCCGATTGCGGCGGGGCGGCTCGGCAAGCGCCCCTCGCGAGTCAGGAGAACCTGTGAACCGTTCCCGTATGGCCGCCCTGCTCACCGCGGCCATGACCCTCGCGCTGGGCGCTGTCGCCCTGGCGTCCAGTCCGCAACCGGCCGCCGCGCACGGCGCGGCGATGACGCCCGGCAGCCGCACCTACCTGTGCTGGCAGGATGGCCTGAGCACGACCGGTGAGATCAGGCCGACGAACCCCGCGTGCTCCGCAGCGGTGGCGCAGAGCGGAACGAACTCGCTCTACAACTGGTTCAGCGTGCTGCGCTCCGACGCCGGTGGACGTACCACCGGCTTCATCTCGGACGGGCAGCTGTGCAGCGGCGGCGCCACCGGTTTCCGTGGCTACGACCTGGCCCGCACCGACTGGCCGTTGACCCACCTGACCGCCGGCGCGCGGTTGGACTTCAAGTACAGCAACTGGGCGCACCACCCCGGCACGTTCTACTTCTACATCACGAAGAACAGCTGGAGCCCGACCCGGGCCCTGGCCTGGAGTGACCTGGAGGAGCAGCCCTTCCTTACGGTGACCAACCCGCCGCAGCGCGGCAGCGTCGGCAGCAACGACGGCCACTACTACTTCAGCGGCAACCTGCCGTCGGGCAAGAGCGGCCAGCACATCATCTACTCCCGTTGGGTCCGCTCGGACTCTCAGGAGAACTTCTTCGGCTGCTCCGACGTGGTCTTCGACGGTGGCAACGGCCAGGTGACCGGCATCAGGGGTGGCACCTCGTCGCCGACCCCCACGCCGACCACCCCGACGCCCGGTCCGACCGACCCGCCGCCGACGACCACCCCGCCGCCGGCCGGCGGTAGCTGCACGGCCAGCTACAAGACGACGGGCTCCTGGCAGGGTGGCTTCCAGGGCGATGTCACGATCACGAACAACAGCAGTTCACCAATCTCCGGCTGGACCGCCAGCTGGACCTGGCCCAACGGCCAGTCGATCAGCCAGATCTGGGGTGCCACCCAGACGACGTCCGGCTCGTCGGTGACAGCGACGAATGTCGCGTACAACGGCACTGTCGCACCGTCGGGAACCGCGACGTTCGGCTTCCTGGCCAGCTCCACAGGGACCAACGGCGCCCCCACGATAAGCTGCGCCGCCCGCTGAACCCCCCACCCCAATAGTTGATCAAGAGGTTTGCGTCACCGGAACCGCTCCGGATGACGCATCTTCGCGATCGACATCACCGACGGCACCCAGGTGCTGGCGCTGCCGAAGGCGATCCAGCGTGACCCCATCCGCGAC